>JAIRYL010000120.1 GCA_031267775.1 Tannerellaceae bacterium | reverse complement strand
CTTATTACAATAAGAAAACGACCGACCTTTTATTGAACCAACCGCTTCCGCGTTCAACCGGTTTCTCTTCCGTAACAAGTAATATCGGTTCGGTAAGAAACCAGGGATTTGATATCATGATCAGCGGCAGACCTGTACAAACAAAAGACTTTGCATGGACGGTCTCCCTCAATGCCAACTATAATAAGAACGAAGTAGTAAAGTTAGGCGAAAATGATGAAGATATCGAAACGCATAGCTGGGTAGGAGGTTCAGAAGGCGTTATCCGTGTAGGCGAATCGTTGAACAGCTTCTATGGATTCAAAAGATATGGCGTATATACGGTGCAGGACTATGAAGCCGGTACGTGTAATATGAATCAGATTGGCCGCGCTAAACGTGGAGATAAAAAGGAAATATTAGGAAAAGGTACGCCGGACTGGACAGGCAGCTTTGTTAATAACTTCAGTTATAAAAACTTTGACCTTACGGCTGATTTCCAATTTGTATTAGGCGTTGAAACCATGCAACAGTATTATCACTCGGTTTACGACCGTTTTGGAATTACCAATGGTTTATCCAGTATTTTATACGACGCTTACGACGGAACGAATCCGGATGCGATGCAGCAGGCTGTATATCTGATGAATTCGGGTCATGCCGGACAGGATACGACGATAGACTCTGCCTGGGTAGTAGACGGCTCATACCTTCGTTTGAATATGCTTCAGTTAGGCTATACATTTACTCCTTTGCAAGCTAAATCTTTAGGACTGGCCGGTTTACGCGTATATTTGAGCGGTAATAATTTGTTCCTGCTTACATCCGGAGATTTCCTGGGATACGACCCGGAAAGTACGTCGCAAATCGGTACGGATTATCAAAATAAGTTTGGGCAGAATATGGCATTCTTCTCCTATCCGAGAGCCAGGACTTATACTTTAGGTGTTAATGTAACGTTTTAATTAACTTGATAAAGAATTACAATATGAAGAAAATAATATATTTGTTTGCCTGTGTTGCTTTATTGATAAGCGCTACAGCCTGCGACAATTTTTTGGAAGAAGAGCCGAAAGATAGATTAACTTCAACAGCTTATTATCAGACGGAAGCTCAGGCAACTGCCAATGTAAATTGGCTGTATTGGGAAGGCGCGGTAAAACGTCTTGGCGAAGCAAGCAGCGCTTATATAGGGCCGAGCGCTTCGATTTCCGGTATGCTGACAGGTTATTTTGTAAACAGTTATGAAGGACAAGAGATTGTATGTATGTATGCGCGCGAATTAACGCGTCAGCAATATACGTCTGTTATAACCAGTACGCTGAATACTATGTGGAATGATACGTATAAAGCCATTAATATAGCCAATGGCGCTATCAAGCATATTCCGGAAATTGCGATGAGCGACGCCAGCAAGTCTAAACTGATAGGCGAAGCTAAATTCTTTCGCGCGTTAAACTATTTTTATTTGGTTAAGTCTTTTGGCGATGTGCCATTGCCAACCGAGCCTTACGAATCGTTAGATAATTTGTATCTGGAGCGTACGGCGGCTACCGCGGTATACGACTTGATAGTATCAGACCTGAAAGCGGCTGTCGACGCTTTGCCGGCCGTCTTGTTCTCTAATGGACATCGTATTACTAAATATGCCGCAGCCATGCTGCTTTCTACCGTTTATTTCCAGCAGGGTAACTATTCGGAAGCTGCACAATATGTTAAAATAGTGATAGATTCGCCTCACGCATTAGCTACCAATACTGATTTGGCTTTGAACAGCGCGTTTAACAAACTGCGTTCAACCGATGATCTGGACGAAGCTGTTTATGCAATTGAATTTGACGATAATATCCGTAAAACCAGTTGGTGGCCAACTTATTCGTTTAACTCAGGCGCTACGGCTATCTTCAATAAATACGCTATTTTTGAAAGAGTATACGGCCCGGTCAATCTTTTTCTGAATGTGTATACAAGTAATGATTTGCGCATCCAGCCCAATCAATTCTTCCATTGGGAATATACCAACCCGGTGACAGGCGCCGAATGGAAATCCGACTTGCCCGGTTGCTGGTATTATTTTGATGAAGAAGCTATGTTAAATACCGGTAATGGAACAAAAGACTGGAATATCTTCCGTTATGCGGAAACTTTATTGGTGGCTGCCGAATCGATTGCTCAAACTACCGGCGTAACGGCGGAAGCTGCCGGTTACTTGGCTCAAATCAAAGCGCGCGCGGATATGAATGGTAAAACGGCGGCTCAATATGCCACAGAATTACAAGGTTTATCAAAAGACGCTTTTATTGAAGAATGTTGGACAGAGCGTTTACGCGAATTTCCATTAGAATTTAAGATTTGGGACGACTGCGTACGTACCGGTAAATTCCCCGTAATCTCTGAAACTGAAAAAGGAAAAGTAAGTTATGTTAATTTAATTGGCGCCAAGAATGCTTCGGGCGCTACCTTTAAAGATACAGATTTATTGTGGCCGATTTCTAATGACGAATTGCAACGGAATCCGACATTAACTCAAAATCCGGGTTATAAATAAGTATTCATACGTATTAATTTGAATGAACGTCCGGTAATTAATATTGCCGGACGTTTTTTTGTGGCGCGCCGTGCGCAAACGCCAGGATGATTTAGGAGGTATTAGCGGCGTTTTTTCATCAACTCTATCAGTTGATTCGTGCGAATCAGTACGCCTTCATATTTCAGATGATAATGCGTGTCGAAAAACAGGGAATCGGGATACATGGACGCCTGCGGGGAAATGGCAAAGGCGAGATTTCGTTTTTCAAATTCGGAAAACAAGGGGGTCAGCCTGTCTTCTATTATATTGTATGAGGTCTCGGAAATCGAAGGCGGAATGATGACAACCTGTATCCCCCGACTTCGTAAAGCGGCGACTGTATTTTCATAGTAATCCAGAAAATCTGCGTTTATTGTTTTGAAATCGGAGGGAGACGCCTGTTCATAGGGGATGGGGGGCATGGTCCAGTGTTTGGCATAGTCGCCATATTCATTAAAACCGGAAGCTTTGTAGTCGTTAGTTTCTACTTTCGGGGGAAATATCAAGTTCAGAAAAACATCTTTTATGTAGTTTATTATAATGTTGAACTGTCTCGCATTAAAATATTTACTGATACGCGGAGCATAATGATACAGGAAGACCAGGCAATCGCCGCCTCCATACGCCACACTGCCAAAAAAGTGGCTGTATTCGGGCGCAATTACCAAAACGTCGCCCTCTGTAAGATACTCTGAAGTGTGATCCAGCATGAATTTAAGTCCTAAACCTGCATGTAATCCTGTATTGATAACGGGCAAATGCAGCGCTTCTTCAATTAGTTTACTGTTGAATCCAAATGCAACATTCGATCCTCCGAGCAGAATAACAGATGGTCTTTTTTGATGATGTTTATCAACAAGCGCTTCCTGCTTTTTATGGAAGGCTGCGAGGTAAAAATCATCGTCGTTACGAACCGGGATTATCACCAATATGATAAGGAATAACAGGATGCTACAGCCGAACAGGAGGCCAAGCAGGATTATTTTTTTAAAGAAACGTTTCATTAGATAGAAGGGTTAAAATTGGAAATATACAAAGGTAGCCGGCTCGGTTGCCCGGAAAAACAAAATTGTTAGAAGCAGCGCTATATAGAGGGCATATCGGGCAGATTGGCTTTGGATGCGTATGCTCAACCCGTGCGCTCTTTCCCTGTGGCGCCATTCCGTAAGAAAAAGGATGAATATAAAGAAGAAGACGCTCGCAGCCAGCTTTTTTGTAATCCCGATTCCCGGCATTTCGGGGATGCTGAACAGCGATTTGGCGCACATCCTTTGGATGTAGTCGACTGCCTGACCGATGCTTTCCGCGCGGAAAATGATCCATCCGACAAGAACAAGGGCGAAGGTGGCAAGCATCTGCAGGAGCTCCCCTATACGAGGGAACGACCGTCCTGCGGCTACCGTATCGCGATACCTCCGGTTTTTGTTCATCAGCAGTAAGGGGACGAACAGCAAGGCATGATATGCGCCCCATATAATAAAAGTCCAGTTAGCGCCGTGCCATAAACCGCTAACGAGGAAGATGATCATGGTGTTGCGGATGCTTTCCCATTTCCCTCCGCGGCTTCCGCCCAAAGGGATATAGATATAGTCGCGAAACCAGGTGGTAAGCGAAATATGCCACCGCCTCCAAAACTCGGCAACGTCGCGGGCAAAATACGGATAGTGGAAGTTGCGCATCAAGTCTACGCCGAACAACCTGGCGCATCCTGTGGCAATATCCGAGTAGCCTGAAAAATCGCAGTATATCTGGATGCTGAAAAAGAACGCTCCCAGAAATAAGGAGCTTCCGCTCATGGCGTCGTAATGCGTGAAAATTCCGTTGGCAAAAAGAGCGCAGTTGTCTGCTACTACCATCTTTTTAAAGAATCCCCACAGTATTTGGCGCATACCGTCTACCGCCTTGTCGTAGTCGAACGTTCTGGCGCGCAAAAATTGAGGCAGGAGGTTGGTTGCCCGTTCGATGGGGCCGGCCACTAATTGAGGGAAAAAGCTGATAAAGGCGAAGAAGGCAACCGGGTTGCGCGTTGCTTTCATCTTGTGGCGATACACGTCTATGGTGTAGCTCAATGCCTGGAAGGTGTAGAAACTGACCCCTACCGGAAGAAGGACGTTTAATGTAAACCCATCAAGCTCGTACCCGAATGTTCTAAACAGCGCCGCGAGGTTTTCCGAAAAGAAGTTGAAATATTTGAAGCAGCAGAGCAGCAGCAGGTTGAATATGATATTTGAGGCGCTGATCCGTTTTTGCATCTTCCGGTTTCCTTCATAGCGTTCAATACCTCTTCCGCTCAAATAGCTGCACAAAGACGTAAGAGCGATAAGGAGCAGGAAGCGCCAGTCCCACCAGCCGTAAAACAAATAGCTTGCAGCGATAATGAATACATTTTGGATGTTTAATTTTTTGAATACAAACCAGTAGAGCAGAAACGCCGCCGGCAGGAAAATGACAAATTCCACAGAATTGAACAGCATAGACAAATAATATAGGGTTAGGTTGCAAAACTACAACTAAAAATTACACTCTCAAAACAAAAAGCAACTTTTGATTACAATACTGTACGTAGCGGATATAGTAAAAAAAACACGTAATCTTTATTTTTGTGATATGAACTTGGTAAAGCTTGGGAAAAATATTTCTGCCAAACGGAGGTTGTTGGGATTGAAACAGGAAGATGTGGCATTCGGCGTTGACATATCCATCACGTCGTATGCTAAAATAGAGCGGGGTGAAACGAATATTCCGTTTATGCGTCTGGTACAAATAGCCGATTACCTTAAAGTTGAAGTCGCCGAGTTGGTAAGGGAAGACGGACAGGGATACTATCTTGAAAATCTGGCGTCTGATATTCGTCAGATGAAGGAAGAGCTTCATGTTGTGTACAAGAAAATCATAGACGTATCTCTGCTTTAGCAGATAATCAGATGGTAGACAAGTCTGATTCCGACAATTTTATCCACTTTATTTAGAACCTGTTTACATTTTGTTGCGCAAAAGATAAAAAGAATCTACCGGCAGGGACAAGGCGTTTCCGTCATTCTTTTATGTGTGCGGGCTTTATTTGTTAAGGGAGAAAGGCAATAATTTAGAAAAATCAATATCTTTACATATCATAGTAATGACTGGTAAAAAAAGTACGTTGAATGATATTATCAAAATGAAAAAGATAGACCTGCAAGATACGATCCGGGAGAATAGTAAAGCATCAATAGCTGTTTCCTGTTTTGAGCGGATTTTCACAACATATAGTTCTGAAACGGTAAGAAAGGTTTCGTAAAAATCATGGACAAGAATAATAAAATCTTACTCTATACAACGGTTGACGGAAAGCAAAAATTAGAAGTCAACTTACAGGATGATACTGTTTGGTTATCTTTAGACCAGATAGCCGATTTGTTTCAACGCAACAAATCGACGATTTCAAGGCATATTAAAAATATATTTGAAGAGGGAGAATTGGTACAAAAAGCAACTGTTGCAAAATTTGCAACAGTTCAAAAAGAAGGCGAAAGAGAAATTGAGCGAAATATCGAGTATTATAATCTGGATGTTATTATATCAGTAGGTTATCGTGTAAAATCAATTAGAGGTACACATTTCAGAATGTGGGCTTCCGGAGTACTCAAAGAATTTATGATAAAAGGTTTTGCTATGGACGATGAACGACTGAAACGAGGAGGAGGAGGTAATTATTTCGATGAATTGCTCTCTCGTATCCGCGATATTCGATCTTCTGAAAAATTGTTTTATCGGAAAGTGTTGGAAATATATGCATTAAGCATTGATTACGATGCTCGTAGCGAGACAACCAAACAGTTTTTCGCTTCGGTACAAAACAAGATGCATTTTGCTGTTCATGGAAAAACAGCCGCCGAGTTAATACATAGCCGTGCCGATGCACATAAAGATTTTATGGGGCTTACCTCATGGACAGGTTATTTGCCTCAAAAGTCGGACGTAGAGGTGGCAAAGAACTATCTTTCACAGCCAGAGATAGAGATATTAAATCGTATTGTAAACTTTTATTTGGAGTTTGCAGAACTGCAAGCATTGGAGAAACGCCCCATGTATATGAAAGATTGGTTAACTAAGCTGGATGATTTTCTAAAGTTATCAGGCAAAGAACTACTCAATCATGCAGGTGCAGTGTCCACCGAAATGGCAAAATTGAAAGCCAACACAGAATACGGTAAGTTCAAAGAGCGAATTCAATACGAATTATCTCCGGTGGAGATAGATTTCGTTGAATCGTTTGAGCAAGCACAAAAGAAAGTAAAGTAAATGAAATTCAATTTCAAAATACAGCCCTGTCAGACCGACGCCGTCGAAAGCGCAGTCTATGTTTTCAATGAATTGCTTTTAACGAAGGAAGCGTGAAGCATGTTTATTTTATTACCGAAACAAAAGGCGTCTTCCTTTTTTAAAAAAACACTGTTCTGTTTTTTAGTAGCGTTATTATTTTTTCTATATTTGTTAACGATATAAAATATCATAATAATAACCGAAGCGTTTAAACATTATCTTGGTTCTCGAAATCTGGTAAATTTCAAAATTTCCAAAGATGAATGTATTAAACGCCTTCGCCCTTATAGGCGTGGGCTGTTTATACTTGTCATGGAAAAAGGTTTACCAGAGCCTGAGAATCTGATAAGTTCGCAGTTCCCACGCTTTTTGTGTTTATATGTCCGAACAGAGGGAACGGTGAGGATGGATATACTTATTCAACATGCGTTTATTGATCTTATCTCTGTTCAGGCTTGGTTTGGCAAGAGACGTCTGCCGTAAATCGGGATGGGTTGGTTTTGGACGGCGCTTTACCGGCGTGGGCGGGAATGTGGCGCGGTATGTTTTGACAGGGTGTATCTGTTTAGGCCATGCCGCCGTTCTTCAGGGCAAGCCTGTTTTGAAGAAGGTGGATATACCCGATTTGTCTAATAATGCAGTTCTTTACATACACCGGGACAGGATTGGGAATATGTGGTTTGGAACGTATGACGGGCTGAATGTATATGATGGAAAAAACGCCTTTGTTTTTCGCTATGATCCGGGCGACGAACATTCTATCGATGGAAATATAATCCGTAAGATAATAGACGGAGGCCCCAATCATATATGGGCGTCTACAATTATTGGCTTGAACCGCCTGTCGATATTGGAAAAGAAGGTGGTAAAATCATATCCGCAGTACCCTGAAACGCATTTGATGGCTTCCGATTCGCTGGGGCGGGCGCTTTTTATTTCGGCAGATCATTTTATAGCTTATTTTTCGCCCGAAAAAGAAGCGTTTCACGATATATATGTACCGGGATTGCGGTTGGCAGAGGTAAAGGAGCTTTTTTCGGACAGGGAGAACTTTTATTTTCTTACGGCCGACGGTTTATTGAAACAGGTGGAGCTTGCGGCAGGCAAAGCGCCGGTTTGGCTGGAATTTAGAGAAACATCTTTGCACGGCACAGGCATAGACCATGCTTTTTATGACAGAGAAGAAAATAAATTGTTTTTTGTGGATACGGCCGATATGCTTTATATGTACGACGTAAAAAGTAAACGGAAAGAATTAATAGCCGGCCTGTCTTTTTTAAAGGATAGCTATTCGGGCATATCCCGTATTTTGTTGTGGGAATCGGATATTTATATTTCGTATATAAACAATGGATTTATCAGGCTGAACCGTGAAAAGGGCGCGGCAGGATATACCCCTGCGGGCATGGAGGCAGGCGTATTCAGCTTATGCAAAGATACCGTGCAGGATATATTATGGGTGGGTACGGACGGGCAGGGGGTAAGTATGTATTACCGCGAAAACAACCCTTTTAAGGTTTTGGAGCTGGAAGATATACCCCGTTCGTTGCGCAAACCGGTTAGAGGGATTTATACGGATGAGGATGGCAGGCTCTGGATTGGCGTCAAAGGCGATGGGATTTTCCGTATACAGGACTATGAGGTATATGATAACCGGCCTGTAGACGAAGATAAGGTTACGCATTACAGAACGGAGAACGGACTGGCCAATAACCAGGTTTTTTGTTTTTCGCGCAGCGCAGACAGGCGTACGCTCTGGATAGGGTCGGAAGGGCCGGGCTTGTCTTATTATTCATATACGGACGACAGGCTGTATACCATCCGGAGCGATATCCGGTGGGTACATTCTATTTGCGAGATAAATGATTCGGTTTTGTGGATGGCAACTACGGGCGACGGCTTGGTAGAAATTGCAGTAGATAAATCTACCCGGCCCTTTACTTTAAAAAGCGCCAAATTTCTTGTTTTTGAGATAGAGGGGAGGGTCTGTACTAATTTTCATTCCCTGCTATTCGACGGCGATTCTTCACTTCTTGCCGGCATACGCGGCGGCTACGGGGCTGTCCGTTTGAATATTTATACGGACGAGTATACATCTTTTTCTCCCGGAAACCGGCGAAGTTCGGCTATCGGCGATGTTTTATGCCTTTATGCCGAGGGAGATTCGGTTTATTATTTAGGCTCCAGTTCCGGCCTGGTAAGGATGGGTAAAAACGAAAACAGGCAGTTTACCCGTAAAAATGGAATGGCAAATGATATGATACATGGCATTTTGAAAGACGACGCAGGCTGTTTATGGCTAAGCACCAACCGGGGGCTGACAAAATATAATCCGGCCAACGATCTTTTTCATAATTTCTATCATCAGAATCTGGCGGTAACGGAGTTTTCGGACGACGCTTATTGGAAATGTCCGCATACCGGGCGCCTGTTCTTTGGCGGGATCAATGGTTTGGTGTGGATTGAACCGGCAGGCGAGGGGCTGAAAAAGTACGTGCCCGGTTTGCGCTTTCTGGATGTAACGATAAACGGCGAGGCGCATAGCCTGGCTTCTGCCGGCGGAGAACTGGTTATCCCTCCCTCGGTTTCTTCTTTTACGGTTTCATTTGTTGTAGCCGATTATATTGGCGGCCATACGTACGAGTATGCCTGTCTGCTTGACGGGTATGACGCGTCGTGGGTAGCGTTGCAGAAAAACAGGGAAGTTTCGTTCTCTAATTTGCCTTTTGGGCGGTATACGTTGCGGATAAAGTACAAGGACGATGTGTTTGACCGGGCGGTAAAAGAGTACAGCCTGCCGGTTTATATCCGGCCGCCCTGGTATGCCACGGGCTGGATGGTTGGGGGGTATGCGGTTTTGTATATCCTTTTGCTGGCGGGTATCGTTACGTTTTTCCAGATGCGTTTTACAAGGCGGCAGCAGCTTTTAGCCCGGCGATTGAATGAGGAGCAAAAAGAAAAACTGTATGAGGCCAAATTGAATTTCTTTACCCATATTA
>JAIRYL010000118.1 GCA_031267775.1 Tannerellaceae bacterium | reverse complement strand
TGTTGTAAAAAATGGGGAAATAATTTTTAGGCAAAATAATGAAAAAGATGGACATATAGATATTATTAAAAAAATAAACGAAAAATATAGTGGCTTATATTTTGAACCATTTACAAGGGATTTTATAAATAAAATAATGGAATGAAAAACAGGAACAGGATAAGAGAAGCGGAAAAGCGGGAGTACGCGAATAGGTATCGGCACGGGCTGCAAGACAGCGACAGCGGGGAGAGACTAAAACTAAGGAGGCGTCTGGAAATTATGGAATAAAAAATTTACCGGAAAACAGAATGACAAAATAAAACATTGTATAATTGAAAAACAATAAAAGGAAATATAAAATGACTGTTGGATTAAGGGTCGGACCCATTTATTATATAGTAGGGACTGAAAGTTTTGCTCATTCATTTTTCTCAACAATAGCCTACAGGCTGGAAAATAATAAATGGGGAAGTAAATTCCCCCATTTAATGAATGAATTATATAAAAAAGAAACTGATTATAAAAAATGTATAAAAATAAGAAAGGAACTGGAAATAATAAAAAATGAATTATCAAAATTAACGCCCGATAAAATAATATGGGACATAGAGGATTTAACTAAACAACCACCATGGGGGAATAATTTAGCTGAAACAATAACAGATATGTCTAATTATTATGTTACAAGCGACGGAAAACAATTATTTGATATTTGGGAAAAAGCATTGCAAACAGCGATAGAAACAAAAAAGACGTTAAAAATTCAATAAAATATTTTTCAAAATATTCTATGTTACCGCCACGCCAAAGGCTGAAATCTTTTTGGAAAAATCGCGGCCATCCGCGAGGCGCAGACTTACTAATAAAAGAGGCGGTTAATGGAAATTATTACGGACGAAAACCCAATTTACTTACTTTAAAGATATGAAAAAGATACTATTATTTCTGGCAGGTATATTTCAGTTTATACCTGCATTTTATGGACAGGGAACTGTTGAAGATTATAAACGGGCGTATGCATTGCCGGATAAATTCAGGAATCTGGCGCCCGGTTCGGTTGTTAATCCTCATTGGATAGGAGATTCTCATCAGTTTTGGTACGCGCGGAATACGCCGGACAAAGAAGAGTATCTGCTGATAGACGCGGATAAGAAAAAACGGCTTATCATGCCTGATACGATGCAACAGCGCCTGCAAGAAGAAGCGGCCGCAGGCGCGCCACAACGCAGTACGCGCTATTGGGGCGAAAGGGATGAAGAACGTACCGGCGATTCAATACCTTCTCCTGATACGCGCTGGATAGCGTTTGTTAAAAACGGCAACGTATATGTAAAAGACGCCCTGTCGGGCAAGATAAAACCGCTGAGTTATGACGGGGCGGCCGGCGAATACTATTCAGCCCGTATTATATGGTCTTCCGATTCGCGTAAAGTAGCCGTGATGAAGATTCGTCCGGCAGAAAAGCAATATTTTTATATGATAGAGTCTTCCCCCGACGACCAATTACAGCCGAAGTTACACCGGCGCGAATATGCCAAACCGGGCGACGCGTTACCTTTTTATGTTCCGCATATTTTTGATGTAGAGAGCGGACAAGCGATATGTCCTTCAACAGAATTATTCGGCTCGCAGTATTATTTGGCCAAATTAGCGTGGACGCCCGACAATAAGGCTGTTCTTTTTGAATATAATCAGCGGGGGCATCAGGTATACCGGGTATTGGAACTATCTGCCGAAACAGGGAAGGTTCGCCCCATTATTGAAGAAACAAGCGATACCTTTGTTAATTACAGACGGTATTTCAGAAAAGATATTTCCAATGGCAACGAAATAATATGGATGAGCGAACGCGATAACTGGAATCATCTTTATTTGATCGACAGGCAGCTAGGTAAGGTGATACGCCAAATTACCAAAGGAGAATGGTATGTAAGAGATGTGCTTTATGCAGATGAAGAAAACCGTACGATTTACTTTTCGGCTAACGGGATGGAAAAAAAGGAAGACCCCTATCTGGTTCGTTACTACCGTATCAACATGGATGGCGGCGAGCTGACCTGTCTTACGCCCGAGACGGGAATGCATACGGCCTGGTTTTCTTCCGACCGGAAGTATCTGGTAGACGTATGGTCGGAAGTAGACGTAGCGCCCAAAACGGTTCTTCGTAACGGCAAGGATGGAAAAATCCTGATGGAACTGGAGTCTGCCGATCTGACTGCTTTGAAAGACGCCGGGTGGATAGCGCCGGAACCGTTTGCGGCTAAGGGTCGCGATAACGAAACAGATATATGGGGCGTTATATTTCGTCCGACAAACTTTGACCCTGCAAAGAAATATCCTGTCATTGAATATATTTATGCCGGGCCAGGCAGCGCCTATACGCCTAAATCTTTCCGTCCTTTTCATACGGTACCTCAGCAGATAGCCGAACTGGGTTTTATCGTTGTGCAATGCGACGGGATGGGTACGTCGTTTCGGAGCAAAGCGTTTGAAAGTATTATCTATAAAAACCTGAAAGACGCCGGATTCCCCGACCGTATGGCCTGGATAAAAGCGGCGGCGGCAAAATATCCTTCAATGGATATAGACAAGACAGGCATATTTGGAGCGTCGGCGGGCGGGCAGGAAGCCATGTGGGCGGTTCTTTTCCATCCCGAATTTTATAAAGCGGCATATTCCGCCTGCGGATGCCATGATAACCGGATGGACAAAATCTGGTGGAACGAACAATGGATGGGGTATCCGGTAGACAGTAGCTATATTGCCTGCAGTAATGTGGAGAACGCCCATTTGCTGACGCGCCCGCTAATGCTTATGACAGGCGAACTGGACGATAACGTAGATCCGGCTTCTACCATGCAGGTGGTAAATGCGTTGATTAAAGCGGGAAAAGAATTTGAACTGGTTGTAGCGCCCGGTATGAATCATACGCTGGGAGGTAACTATGGAGACAGGAAGCGCTTTGATTTCTTTGTGAAACACCTCTTGGGGAAAACGCCGCCGGACTGGAATGTTGTTGAAAAATAGGATTTGTCTATTGAATATAGAAATTATCTGTTTTACATTGCATGCTTTTTGTTGTATCTTTGCCATACAGAAAGAAAAACAAATAATCAGAAAAAAAAGTTATGAAAACATTAGATTATCTTCATTTGAATGCATCGGGAGCAGAAAAAACAGTAAACAGTTTGCAACAGTTACTGGCAGATTTCCAGGTATTTTATACCAACCTTCGCGGATTCCACTGGAACATTAAAGGGCGCAGTTTTTATGTGTTGCACGCAAAGTTTGAAGACATGTATGACGACGCCGCCGAAAAAGCAGACGAAATAGCCGAACGGATCTTGATGCTGGGCGGCGTTCCCGAAAACAAATTCAGCGAGTATCTCACAAAAGCCCGGATTAAAGAAGTATCCAACATATCATGCGGAGATGAAGCCCTTACAAACGTATTGGATTCGCTAAGCCTGTTGATTGAAAGCGAACGGGCGCTGTTGTCGGAAGCCTCCGAAGCAAACGACGAATCGACGGTTGCATTGATGAGCGATTACCTGAAGGAACAGGAAAAAACGGTCTGGATGCTGCATTCTTACCTGTCGGGCGATTGCAAGAAATAAAAAGAAGGTTTTATCTGTAAAAAGTACCGGAGAATCACTCCGGTACTTTTTTTTATAACGCCTTCTTGTTTTCCCGTGCATTTTTCACGACGGATTGGATGAGTGTAATGAAGGTTTCGCCATATTTTTTCAGTTTTATGTCGCCTACTCCGCGTATGCCGGCGAAGGCTTCCATGTCGAGCGGTTTTTGGAATACCATGTCTTGCAAGGCCGCATCGGAGAAGATGATATAGGCGGGCACGCCCTCTTGCCGCGCTACTTGTATGCGAAGTTGCCGGAGCGAATCCATGAGTTTTTCGTCTTCCGAATCAGATGCGATTACACGGGCCGGATGCGCCTGAGCGGTTTTCTTTTCTTTCTTTGCAGGACGATTCTCCGGCTCGTTCCAGGCGGTAAGCAAGGCTTTTGTTTCTCCATACAGAACGTTGCGTCCCAAGGAAGTGACTTTTAGCGTTTGCGCGTTGGCATAATCAATTTCGATATAACCTAATTGCAACATCTGGTATATATATTCCTTCCACACTTTGTAAGGAATGTCTCGTCCGGCGCCGTACGTTTTGAGTTGATGATAACCCAAACGGATGAGTTCGCTGCGTCCGGAAGCTCGCAGAATATCGATCAGCATCTGTATGCCGGCCTTTTCCTGCGTGCGTACGATAGCGCTTAACGCTTTTTGCACCAGGACACTTCCGTCAAAACGCAAGGGAGGATTCTTGCATACGTCGCAATTGCCGCAATCATGCCCTGCCTCTTCTCCGAAGTAGTTCAGCAAGATACGCCTCCGGCAGACGTCGGTTTCGCAATAGCGCTGCATACGATTTAGTTTTTCGAGGTTAACCTCGTTCTGTCCGCTCTCTTCCGCAAAGCGCCGCAATAAAACCAAATCGCCCAACGAATAGAAAAGCAAGGTATCGCTGTTGAGGCCGTCTCGTCCGGCGCGTCCTATTTCCTGGTAGTAGTTTTCGATGCTGCCGGGCATATTATAGTGAATCACCCACCTCACATTGCTTTTGTCGATCCCCATACCGAATGCCACGGTTGCGCAGATCACTTCCGTCCGGTCGTTGATGAAATCGTTCTGGGCTTCTTCTCTTTTAGCGGGCGACAATCCGGCATGATAGGCCGTCGTTTTAACCTGATAATTGTTTAGCGTTTCGGCTACGTCTTCCGTATCCGCCCTTTTCATACAATAAATAATACCGCTTTCTTTTTTGTGCATACGGATAAACCGGACGATAGCGGCAATCTTTTCTTTTTTTGCAAATCCACGATAGACGGTAAGCGAAAGATTCGGACGATCGAATGAAGATATAAAAATTTGCGGATCGTGTAATTTAAGCTGTTCAACAATGTCTGATCGGGTAATCTTATCGGCCGTAGCGGTCAGCGCCACAACCGGCACATCGGGGAAACGCTTTTTAAGAACGGACAACTGCGTATATTCCGGACGAAAATCGTGCCCCCACTGAGAGATACAATGCGCTTCGTCTATGGCAATGAGGGATATTTCCATGCGTGGCAAGAGCCAGTCTGATTCGCCTGCCAAGCCTTCCGGAGAAATATAAAGCAATTTAATTTTACCCTGTATTACATGTTGTTTAATGCGTTGCTTTTCTGCTTCGGACGTCAGGCTGTTCAGAGTGGCGGCCGGTATTCCGTTGGCCAGCAATCCTTCTACCTGGTCTTTCATTAATGCGATCAAAGGCGAAACGACAATAGCCGTACCCGGCATATAGATGGCAGGCAACTGGAAACAAATAGATTTCCCTCCGCCGGTAGGCATCAGTACCAACGAATCTTTCTTCTGGATAATACGCCGGATGATTTCAACTTGTAAAGGCCTGAAAGAGTCGAATCCGAAAAACTTTTTCAGTAAGAGCGCTAATTCTTTCATGTAAAATTACGATAAATCGCCTTTCTATCTTTTTTTGACAGACAAATATACATGATAAAACCGGAATATCGCACGGGTGAATAAAAATGTGTAAATTAGGATGCATCTGGGAATAAATCATACAAATTTATGGGAGACGTCTTTTTGCAGAACGAAGCCTGAAAATGCGCGCATACCCGGGGTATGTAAGTATTTTCAGGCTGAAGGATGGCGGAAAACAGACCGATACATGTATGATTTATTTCCAGACGCATCCTTAGCTTATGCCGGGCATAGGTTTAAGAATGATGAATGAAGGGCGATCGTCATTTTGCGTAAAGTTATTTTATCCGGTAAAACCTAAACTGTAAATCTGTTTCAGGGAAGGACACCTTTCAGGAGTTCAGAGGCGGCTCGAATTACTGTACCCCGGTAAATATGCGCTTTCGGCAACAAAAGACTGTGTTGAACTTAAATTATGCAGAACGCAGGAGGCAGAAAGCAGAAAGCCGTACGGAACACACCTTCTGCTTTCTGCTTTCT
>JAIRYL010000101.1 GCA_031267775.1 Tannerellaceae bacterium | reverse complement strand
AATCTATTCTCAAACGCCTTTAAATATACTCCGCGAAGTGGATATATCCACCTGGAGATATGGCAGGATGTTGCTGGCGAAAACGAATTGAATTTCACTATCTTTACATTTAAACATTTGCCTGTCAACATCATGGTTCTTATACCTGCCTGCTTTTACCAAATTTCCCTGACCATGTAGACCGTAGCATTTGCAATTCGCATTGGGACAAAAATAATCACTAATTGTTACCATATTTTTTGCCGCAAAGGTAATAAATGAATAGCAATTAGAATAGGACACTATCGGAAAGAGGGAGATGATATATTATTTGAAGAACAATTAGTACAATTGGCAGATGCTATCATTGATAAAGATTATTATAAAGATTATGTTTGTTCTTTTTTTTCGGATAATATAGGAAAACCTATGGATAAAATACATGATACTAATAATTGGTGCGGAGCGGGAAAGATGATAGCTATTGATGCTGCCGGAACATTTTATCCATGTATACGGTTTGCACAATATTCGCTTCGTGATAAAAAGGCAATAATTATTGGCGATATAAATAAAGGTATAAATCAAAACCTGTTACGCCCATTTCTTTCTCTTGACCGCTGCACTCAAAGTTCTCAAAAATGTATAGATTGTGAAGTGGCAAGCGGTTGTTCATGGCATCAAGCAGAGAACTATGATGCGGCTCAGACTAATACCATTTATCAACGTTCTACTGCGATTTGCAAAATGCACAAAGCTCGTGTGAGGGCAAATAACTATTATTGGAATAAATTATATAGAAAATTAAAAACCAAAAGAACTGAATAGAATATGTTGAAATATTTAGTTACTTTATTAGATGATACAGCTACATCATATTGTCATAACAATAATACAAAGATTGAGAATCAAATTATTTCGTTAGAAAACCTAAAAAAAGGAATTATCTTTGGCTTCTTCGACAGCCGCATCCAGTACTTTTTCTTTCCATTGACGCTGTTTTCCCGTGTCGGATTTGGCCGGAACATGACCGCTTTGAAGCCATCTGAAACCTGCTTTTTTAATGAAATGACGAACCTGGGTCAAACTCCTTGATATCCCGGTCAATTCCTGCAACTTGTGAGAGAACTCCCTGACTGTCTGTATAAAACTGTTTGAAAAATGCGCTTTTATCTTTCCGGTATATGAATCCAAATCACTTTTCCGTGGCTTGTCGTGTAAGGCGGTTAATCCTTCCATGCCTTTTTCCATACAGGAGCGTATCCAATGATCAACGCTGTTGCGGTGAACATCCCAACAAGCTACTCATAAATTCGATGCTTAGGAGGCGTCTGGAAATAAATCATATAAATTTATTTCCAGACGCCTCCTTATACAAAAAAACAAGAACCGCTGCGGTGGTTGGATAAATTGTATTATGCAAATCGCGGAACAAATAGTACGCAAAACAAATGACAGGGAAAATAAAGAATTGCCATAAGCTGTTTTATATTTCTGAAATTAGTTGATGTATATCAAGTAGAAGTTTGTTAGCACGATGTAATTTTGTTTCGAGAAAACACCAAGTTTTCATAGTTAAGGTTTGAGGGCGTTTGAGGCTTGTGAAAGTCTTCAACGCTTCGTTTTTTTGCTACCCTCTCATCCGTCCGGCCGCGAACGGGGCAAACAGGAAATAAATACTGCTTACACAATCCGGTCATATATAAAAAAACAGACAGAAGTAATCATGCTATCCGGACAAAATAAAAAAATCAATCCATAAATTCTGACGGATTTATTACGATACGCAGAAAATATTTGTCGGATTATTCCGTTAGCTTTGTATGAGAAACTATAAAAACAATTCTATATTTATGAAAGATAATTATTGCGTAATAATGGGCGGAGGTATCGGTAGCCGGTTCTGGCCGTTCAGCAGAGAAAGCTACCCGAAGCAATTCCTCGATTTTTTTGGCGCCGGCCGCTCCCTCTTGCAAATGACATTCGACCGCTTTTCCAAAATTATTCCCGTAGAAAATATTTACATCGTAACCAACGAATCGTATGCCCCCCTGGTGAAAGAACAGCTACCCGGCGTAAACGATAATCAGATACTGCTGGAACCTATCCGCCGAAACACCGCGCCCTGCATAGCCTATGCCGCCTACCACATAAAATCATGCAATCCCGACGCCAATATAGTGGTAGCGCCCTCCGATCACCTGATTTTAAAGGAAGACGTCTTTTTGCAAGACATAGAAAGAGGACTGGCGTTTGTAAAAGAAAATAAAGCCCTGGTAACACTGGGCGTAAAGCCAAGCCGCCCGGAAACAGGCTACGGATACATTCAAAGCGAGGGAACTTTTCTGGATGAGTTTTCAAAAGTAAAAACCTTTACGGAAAAACCTACCCTGGAACTGGCGGAATTATTCCTGAAGAGCGGCGAATTTTTTTGGAACTCAGGATTGTTCCTTTGGAACGTAAACGTAATCTTAGACGCCTTTGCCCAATATCTACCCGATATAACAAGCCGTTTTGACGCAGGCAAAGACCTCTTCAACACTCCCGCCGAAGCTAAATTCATCCGCCAGCAATTCCCCTACTGCCCCAGCATCTCCATAGATTACGGCATAATGGAAAAAGCGGACAACGTATATATGATGTGCGTAGATTTTGGTTGGGCAGACCTTGGAACCTGGGGCTCGCTATACGACATGGCCGGAAAAGACCCGCAAAACAATGCGATACTGAAAACAGACAAAGTATTTGCCTGCGAATCAACAGGGAATATCGTGGCGATGAACCATCCGGATCGTATGGTAGTTTTGCAAGGCCTGAACAACTATATTGTAGCCGAATCGGGGAATGTATTGCTCATCTGCAAAAAAGAAGAAGAACAACGGATCAAACAGTTCGTGGCAGACGTTCAGTTGAAATACGGCAAACAATTCAATTAAATTCGCTAAACAGGCAATACCATACCTTCTTTAGCCAGAATGGTATCGGCAAAAATCGGGGCGGCCTCTTTTTTAAGGCTATTATCATCCTCATATCGGGCTGAAAAATGCCCGATAACCAATTTTCCCACCTTGGCCTGTCTGGCTATTTCGGCAGCTTGCGAAGCCGTGGAGTGATACGTTTCCTTTGCCCTGGCCTTGTCGGCTTCAAGAAACGTAGCCTCATGATACAATAAATCCACGCCGGAAATAGCCGGAATAATCGCCGGAAAATAAGCGGTGTCCGAACAGTAGGCATATCGTTTAGCCGGTTCGGCAGGACGGGTTAAGCGCTTGTTTGATATAACCTCCCCATCCGGCGTCGTATAATCGGCGCCCTGTTTAATCTGCCGGAGAAATTTAACCGGTATTTGATAAAAATCTATCATATCCCTCAGTAAATGAGCCTCCTTTTGTTTTTCTGCAAACAGAAATCCACAACTGGGTATCCGGTGATTTAAAGGAATAGAATACACCTCCATCGAGCGGTCTTCCATAATCAGCGCATGCTTGGATGTATCCACCTGGTTAAGCCGTACGCAGAAAGGCAATCCTTTATTAAATAAACGCAGGACCGGTTGAAGATACTCCTCCATATTCTTAGGAGCATGAATAAATAAATCGCCCGTTCTGCCCAGCATACCCAGGGTAGAAATTAATCCGGGCAAGCCAAAACAATGATCGCCATGCAAATGCGATATAAATATATGATTGAGTTTGTTAAACTTAATACGCATGCGTCGCATTTGCACTTGAGTTCCTTCTCCGCAATCAATCATATATAATTTATCCCGCAAATTTACAATCTGCGACGTTGCCATATGTCTTACTGTAGGAAGCGCAGAGCCACATCCGAGAATTTTAATGTTAAATTCTGCCATAAATGTCAATTTTAAATTTGTTTACCTGTAAAATTATCAAAATAAGTGTTTATGAGTTTTAGAGATAACAAAAAAAAAAAGGAAAGCCATTGGATACAAATAATGGATTGCATACCTTTGTTGCTATTGAAAGTGGTAATATAGTCCTGAAAAAAAATACGGACTACATTCTATTTTGTTCTAAACCTTAACTAACTTTTTCTTTTTGTTTAAAACGGTTAAATGTAGAAACGGCCAAGCGTGAGCTCCGCCGTTTCCTTTTTTTTACGGCGTCCTTTCCTTTCATATCCCCTTCGCTGTATTCCATTTGTTATCCTGTCTGTTTTTCTGTTTATGGTTCATATCGCTAAAGACAACAAAAAAGGCGCATCCCTTCGATACACCTTTTTGTTAAGAGCGGAAGACGGGACTCAAACCCGCGACCCTCAGCTTGGAAGGCTAATGCTCTATCAACTGAGCTACTTCCGCAAATTATTTTTTTAGTGGGCAGTGATGGATTCGAACCACCGAAGGCGTAAGCCAGCTGAGTTACAGTCAGCCCCATTTGGCCACTCTGGTAACTGCCCCTGTATTTTCGTCTGCAAAGATAGATTTAATTTTTGAAACTACAAGAATAGCTAATCATTTTTATCGCAGTAATTGCAGCCTCATCACCTTTATTCCCGTATGTTCCTCCGGCGCGGTCGGCAGATTGCTGCATCGTATCGGTTGTTAACAAGCCGAAAACAAACGGTATCTTATACATTAAATTCAATTGGGTAACGCCTTGGGTTACTCCGGAACAAACATAGTCGAAATGCGGCGTATCTCCACGCACAACGCATCCTAAAACGATAACGGCGTCAAGTTTTACGCTTTCGGCCAATTTCCGGGCGCCGTAAGTAAGCTCAAAGCTACCGGGAACGCGTGTTATAATAATATTTTCAGTTTTAGCCCCATGTTTCTCTAAGGTATTGCATGCGCCTTCCAGAAGCGCTTCCGTTATATTTTTATTCCATTCGGAAACGACAATACCTACGCGCATATCCGAAGCGTCGGGTACGCTGTTGAAATCATAATCAGATAAATTTTGATAAGCTGTAGCCATAATTTGTTCTTTGATAAAATAAAAAGGACGCCGGTCAAGCATCCTTTTTATAAATGAATAATAGAATAACCTGCGGAGTATTATTTTTTTGCCAGTTCGGAAGCATGCGTTATAAACCTGTCGATATCGGATGCTTCCATTGAATTAAAATATTTTTCTTTGATAGCGGTATACGTTCTTACGGCGTCGTTATATTGTTTAAGATGCTCGTAAGCGATACCTGCTTTTTTAAGGAATACGGGGCTTATTGTTTCATTATCCGCCGCTTTAGCCGCTTTTTCAAAATAACCGATTCCCTCTTTTATATTACCGGTATTTACGTAGCAATCGCCAATAAGTCCGGTAAGAGCGGGAGAGATCAGGTTATCATTTCCGTTAAAAGATTTTAATAACTTTATTGCATTCTCGTTATCGCCTAATTTAAAATAGCAAATACCTGCATAACCTCTCGCCAGGTTGCCGGCAGCCGTACTCCCGTATTTGTCGATAATAGATTCGAAGCCTGCATAATCTAATCCGTTGCCATTTAAAGCCAGGGCAAAGGAGTCGACGGCAAAATAGTTTTCGCCTTTGAACATCGCAACGGCGGCCTTCTTTTCCCTTGGGATCAGGTAGCCATGCCTGATTCCAAGAATGGCCCCGACAATGAGTATAACGCTGATTACTCCGTAGATGATGCTTTTTTGATTTTTTTCAAGAAACTGTTCCGACCTGGAAACAATTTCACCAACCTCCAACTCTTTGTCTTTGCTCTTTCCTTTAGTAGCCATAATGCATTTATCTGTTTATTAAATTCTTTTTTTAACGATTGTCTTTTCACAATTCAGAGCGCAAAAATAGTTTTTTTTGCGGATATAATCTACATTTTGAACTATATTTTTTAATTTTGCCTTATTAATAAGGCATAATGATATTAAATAAGCTTTCCGTTCTCAACTACAAGAATATACAACAGGCTGAGATACTCTTTTCTCCTAAGATGAATTGCTTTTTTGGTAATAACGGGATGGGTAAAACGAATCTTTTGGACGCTATCTATTACCTGTCTTTTTGTAAGAGCCATCTTCATACTTCAGACAGTCAGGTTGTGCTTACCGGCGAGGAATTGTGCGTAATTCAGGGAAATTATGATTACGCGGGCAGGGAAGAGGAGATATTCTGCGCCATTCGCCGGCGGCAACGGAAACAATTCAAGCGCAATAAAAAGGAATACGACAAACTGTCCGAACATATAGGATTACTCCTTTTAGTTATGGTATCGCCAACAGATTCAGACCTCATACAGGGAGGGAGCGAAGAGCGCCGCCGTTTTCTCGACTTAATCATTTCGCAGCATGACAAGCAATACCTTCACGCACTGATACAGTATAATAAAGCCCTTCAGCAGAGGAATAGTTTGTTAAAAAATCAGTCGAACGACCGTTCATTGTACGATGTGCTGGATATGCAACTGGACAGGTACGGCAAACTTGTGTATGAGAAGCGCCAACTGCTGGTTGGCGAACTTATCCCTATATTCGGCGCTTATTATCAAAGCATCTGCCAGTCGTCCGAACAGGTAGGCTTGCGATACCTCTCTCAACTGGCCGAGGGCGAATTATTGGAGACGCTCCTGAAAAACAGGGAGCGCGACTGCGTGTTGGGATATACCTCCACAGGTATTCATAAAGACGATATCGAGATGACGTTAGACGGTTCGCTAATCCGCCGGACAGGCTCGCAAGGACAGAATAAAACGTATTTGATAGCCCTCAAACTCTCCCAGTTTGCATTACTGAACCAAAAGGGACGGACAACTCCCATTCTGTTGCTCGACGATATCTTTGATAAACTGGACGCCAACCGGGTGGAGCAGATTATTAAGTTGGTGAGCGGGGATACATTCGGCCAAATCTTTATAACGGATACAAACCGGAAATACCTGGATGAAATTCTGCTGGCCATGAAACATGATTATGCCCTGTTTCATGTAGAAAAAGGAACGATTCAAGCTATGTAAAGACTATGAAACGGAAGAATGCACAAACGATAGGCGAAATCTTGAGGGATTTCTTCGACAATAATGACGAACTGCGCAAAAAGATTCTGGAAATTCGCGTCAAACGGGCTTGGGGAGAAGTATTAGGCCCCATGATTCAACAATATACCCGGAGCATTTATATAAAGAATGACGTCTTGTATGTTTCGCTGACTTCTTCTGTCTTACGGAACGAACTATCCTTGAGCCGCGACAAATTAATAAAAAGCCTCAACGATTATGCCGGTTCTACGGTTATCCATACAATCATTATCCGGTAAGCGGCAGGGGGATAAGCGCCGGTTATCCCTGCCGCTGCATTACCTTCTGGCCGCTACATTTTACGAATAATCTCCATCCCTTTTTTAATGGCGGCTTCATTCATCGGGAGTAATTTATGACGCCGTTCGGGCAGGGATTTCTTTAGTCCGAGAAGAACGTTTTCCAGCTTTACCATAGGTTCTACTTTTAGCAGGCCGCCGAGTATGAGCATATTGAAAACCTTATCGTTTTTCATTTCGATAGCCGCATCCATAGCGTCTATCCGGTAGACATTGATATCTTTCCGCCGTATTTCTCCATGGATACCGTATCCGTCGTAAATAAGGACGCCGCCCGGCTTTACTTTGCTTTCAAACTTGTCTAAAGACGGTTGGTTTAAGATGATAGCCACGTCGTATTGGTTTAAAATGGGCGAGCTGATGGGGTTGTCGCTAAGGATAACCGTTACGTTGGCTGTTCCGCCTCGTTGTTCAGGGCCGTAAGAGGGCATCCAGGTAACTTCTTTTCCTTCCATTAATCCGGAGTAAGCCAGTATTTTTCCCATTGACAAAACGCCTTGCCCGCCAAAGCCGGCTATGATAATTTCTTGTTTCATTTGGTTTCCGATGATTATTCTACATTCTTTAAATCGCCTAAGGGATAGAAGGGGAACATGTGTTCTTCCATCCATTTGTTAGACTGTTCGGGAGTCATTTTCCAACCGGACGAACAGGTGGAAACAAATTCGACGATCGACGTCCCTTTTCCCGACATAGCGTTTTCGAATGCTTTGCGAAGCGATTTTTTGGCTTTTCTTACGGCGGCTGCCGTCTGTACGCTTTGGCGGGTAACATAGCAGGTACCCTCTAACTGGGCTAAGAGGTTGGAGATTTTAAGCGGATACCCGTTTAATGCAATATCTCTGCCGTAAGGACAGGTAGAGGTAGGCATGCCTTCCAGCGTGGTGGGAGCCATTTGTCCGCCCGTCATACCATAAATGGCATTGTTTACGAATATAATTACGATGTTCTCGCCACGGTTAGCGGCATGGATTGTTTCGGCTGTGCCGATAGCGGCTAAGTCTCCGTCGCCCTGGTAGGTGAATACCATTCTGTCTTTATTCAGGCGTTTCAATGCGGTGGCAACGGCCGGGGCGCGTCCGTGAGCTGCTTCTACCCAGTCGATATCCAGGTAATTGTAAGCAAATACGGCACATCCTACCGGGGAAACGCCGATTGTTTTCTCTTCCATTCCCATGTCGGCGATTACCTCGGCTACCAGCTTGTGGATAACGCCATGACTGCAACCGGGGCAGTAGTGCATGGAGTTGTCGTTCATTAATTCCGGTTTGTCATAAACCAGGTTTTCCGGCTTTATTATATCTGTCAGTTCCATAGCTATATCAATTATTTAAAGTACCTGAGGGCGTATTGCGCCACCCGTATCACAATGGCAATACCGGCGAGGTAGATGAATACCGTTTTACTTGCGGCAAAATAGCAGATTACGGCGGCTATTGCCAGGATCATAAATAATAGCGTGAGGAGTTCGTCGGCTTTGCTTCCCCTGAATATCTTACTCATGTGTTATAATTTTTTCTTTTAGCGCAACCAATATTTCATCGGGCGTAAATACAATTCCGCCTAAACGTCCGAAGTGTTCTACCTTTACTTTTCCGTTTACGGCCAGGCGAACGTCTTCTACCATTTGTCCGGCGTTCAGTTCTACCGAGAGCATGCCTTTTACTTTATGAGAGTATGCTTCGATTATTACTTTGGGGAAAGGCCAGAGGGTGATCGGGCGCAGAAGTCCCAGCCTGATACCTTCCAGACGCGCCAGCTCTACCGCTTTCTGACAGATGCGCGCCGACGATCCGAAGGCAAGCAACAGATATTCGGCGTCTTCGCAATGAAACTCTTCGTAGCGCACCTCTGTTTCTTCAATTTTCCTGTATTTAGCCTGAAAGCGATTGTTTTTCTCTTCCATAAGGGCCGGGTCGAGTTCCAGCGAAGTAACAATGTTGGGTTTCCGCCCTTTTGGTTTGCCCTGCGCAGCCCAGGGCGATTCTTCGCGTATTTCGGCTTCCGTTTTTCTTTTGCGGTACGGGGGGAGTATCACCTTTTCCATCATCTGCCCGATGATACCGTCAGCCAGTATCATGCAAGGGTTGGCGTATGTAAAAGCAAGGTCGAAACCAAGCGATACAAAGTCTGCCATTTCCTGTACAGACGAGGGGGCGAGGGTAATCAGCCGGTAATCGCCATGTCCGCCGCCTTTTACGGTCTGGAAGTAATCGGCCTGGCTGGGCTGGATCGTTCCAAGTCCGGGGCCTCCGCGCATAACGTTAACAATCAGGCAAGGCAAGTCGGCGCCGGCCAGATAAGAGATACCTTCCTGTTTAAGGCTGATACCGGGGCTGGACGACGAGGTCATCACCCGTTTTCCACTTGCCGCGCCGCCATATATCATGTTAATAGCAGCCACTTCGCTTTCCGCCTGTAAAACAACCATGCCGGTTTTTTCCCAAGGCGTCTCGGCCATCAGGGTTTCAAGAATTTCAGATTGCGGAGTGATAGGATAGCCAAAATATCCGTCTGTCCCATAGCGGATAGCTGCGTGGGCAATGGCTTCATTACCCTTCATCAATTTTATTTCTTCTGCCATAGTCGTTTTATAGTTTTACCTTATATATAGTAAGACATCCATCCGGACAAACCAGGCCGCAATTAACGCAACCAATGCAGCCGTCCGGGTTTTTCATGTAAACATAATGATACCCTTTGTTGTTGACTTCGCGGGGATGCAACTCCAATACATCTGAAGAGCAGGATATTACGCAAAGATTACACCCTTTGCACCGCTCTGTATTAACAACGACAGCGCCTTTAACTTTCGCCATATCTAATTAAATTTATATACGTATTTCTTTCAAGGATTATCTGACATTTAAGTCTAACGCTGCCAAAGATAGCAAAAAATATAATATACATGCCATGTCGTTCGGCGTCTTAACGAATAAAGTATCAGAATAATGGCTACAACGCGAATTTCAGCGTACGAAAATACGGCGTGCAACGTGAAAAAACAGGGAAAATCGCATCCGCTCTATGGCCGGATGACGAAAGCCCTCAGGGAAATCTATGGCAAACTCATAAAGGAGTTGTAGAAAATAAATCATACGCCTCCTAAGACGGAAACGGTATGAAAACGAAATTATCCCGTTTCTTCTTTCATTGGCGCTGATGGCAACCGTTTGTATAATTTTATCTCTATTCTTTACCCCACCTTGCAGCATTTCGTCTAAAAATCAATTAAAAATGAGCTGAAAAGAGTGGAATTTCCAAGATTCACATACAATATAAACGATAAACTCCTGATATTCAATTGCAGTTATTTTTCAAATCAGGTTTGTAGTACACAGGGGGTATTGTTATAGCGAAAGCCCATTGGTATCTTTGCGGCGCCATGTATTTCAAATTTTCATTACGACATAATCCGCGCAAAGGAAAAACCGATGCTTACTTCAGAAATGATTATAAACGTGATCTTTCCTCGTCCGCCCCCGATTCAATATTCTTTACTTTTATAGATTTTTTTTATCCTAATCTTATAAGAGACGATGAATTTATTTTTTTTTCGAGATCAGTACTTAAAACATACAAACGGTTATCAGTATTTATATCACTTCGATATATTGAATCATACGAAACAATTGAT
>JAIRYL010000073.1 GCA_031267775.1 Tannerellaceae bacterium | reverse complement strand
TATCTATTTGTTTTTCATTTCGCTCTTTAGGGCCAGGCTTGGGACAAATATGGACGTAACAGCCTGAAAATCTGTCGTGAAAGCATCCTGCAGCAAAGTTACGCACAACTTTATACATTTTTCGCTACCAGCTGTCAGAATGCTGATAAATAGATATCCAGATTGTTGGATACTATATTAAAATGATTTGACGCATAACTGTTAACAGGTTTTCCAAAATACATATATACGCCCGAACGAAAACAATCATCTTCTTTAATCATGGCCTGGATAGAACCCGCCTCGCCCCAAAGAAGTAATAAGGGGACAAAGATATTACTGAGCGCCATGGACGTAGTGCGCGCTACCGAATTGCTGATATTGGGTTTGCAGTAATGTAATATACCGTATTGCTCAAAAACGTCCGGTTCGGAAGCGGAAAGATAAGAGGTCGTTTCAAAACAGCCCCCCTGCGTTATGCGCAAATCAATAATAAGCGCGCCTTTTTTCATTGTCCGGATAAGGTCGGCCGCAATCACATATTTCCGCCGCACCTCCATATAACTCATTGCGCCAATAAGCACGTCGGCCGTGCGAAAAGCATTCTGTAATACGTTTGGGTGAAAATTAGAGGTGAAGACTTTTTGGCCCAAAGCGTGTTGAATCATTCTTAATTTATCGATATCGTTATCAAATATTTTGACTGTCGCGCCCATACCTAAAGCGGCGCGCGCCGCCGCCGTTCCTGCCGAACCGGCGCCGATAATACAAACTTCGGTAGGGGCAATGCCCGGAATTCCGCCCAGCAAAACGCCTTTTCCACCTTGCGTGTTGCTTAATAAAGCCGACGCGATCGTAATGGAAGCCGTTCCTTCAATTTCAGAAATAACATTTAATACGGGAGATTTTTTTTGTTCATCAAGCATTAGCTCGTAAGCAATGGCATTCATCCGTTTGGCCATGATCGTTTCGTACGCCTCTTGTTTAAAGCTATCAAACTGAAGCAAGGAAAACAAGGTGGCCCGCGGTTTCATTAAAGCCGCCTCCGCAGGCAAAGGAGGAAGCATTTTCAATATAATATCAGCCTGATAAACTTCCTGCGGGCCAGAAACAATTTCCGCTCCAGCTTCCGAAAAATGATTATCCGAATAATTAATACCCAGACCGGCGTTTGTTTCAACCCAAACGCGCCTTCCGGCGTTTGTCAGTATCTCTACGGCTTCGGGCGTGAGAGGCAACCGTCGTTCGCCTGCCGTTTTTTCACAGGGAATACCAATAAGCAACCGGCTATTCGCCTTGCTACATTCTTTCAATAACTCTTGTGGAATATACCCACCTTGCAAATGCGTTCCCATTCTACCTTCTTTTTATCACGACAACAATTTTTTCAGCGCGCACGCTATTTCGTTAACATCTGTATCTGCAAGCATTTTTTCAGCGTCGAATATCACCGAAGCCCGGCTATACCAGGGCTCTCTTTTTTCTAAATTTTCTACTATAAACCGGTTGAGACTTTTGCCGGAAAATTCTTTTAACAGCGGGCGACTATGCCTCGCAAGCGCTAACCGTTTAGCCAATTCGGTTGAAGATACTTTTAAGTAAACGGTGATACCCGTTTGATTCATATAAGACATATTATCAAAAAAACAAGGAACCCCGCCGCCTGTTGAAATTACTACATTTTCAAACATCGCTACCTCATGTAATAATTTACATTCGATATCACGAAAAACAGCCTCTCCATTTTCATCAAAAAGTTGCCCTATTTTTTTGTGATAGCGAGCTTCAATATAATGATCAAGGTCTATAAACGATACATTCATTTGTTTGGCCAGCTCTCGCCCCACCGTCGTTTTTCCGGCTCCCATATAACCTATCAGATAAATACGCTTCATTCTGTAACGCTGTAAATACAAACTATTGAATCAATCCCTATTTAATACTTTTCACTTCCTGCCGTCTTTTAATAATAAAATCCTGCATTGATTTTGTACGCACATTGATTTTGTCTATCAAATCTCCAATTTCCTGAATCACCTGTTCTTCTTTCGATATTTGACAACTGACCAAAAAAATGGCATTAATAAATTTCATTAATTCAAAATAAGCATCATCCACCAGCGGGCGAATATTCCTCATTTTTTCTTCCTTATTTCTTTTGTGTTTTTCGTTCAGCCGTTCGCCATATAATTGGTTACATTTATTGTTAGCCTCTTTTAATTTATCGATCACTAATAACAAATCTAATTTTTTTAATATCTCCTGATATTTTTCCTGATTCATTTCTTCTATAAAAGAAAAAATCAAGTCGGTATTTTCTATTGCATTAGCCCGATGCGCATTTTTATACGGGTCTAAGCCCTCGTATAATCCTTGCCAGTATAGTTTGATTGTCGTATCCGGATGAAACCTCATATTTTCAATCGTCCTTTTTATGAAAACAAAAAATTCATCCCGTTTCTTATTCGCTACCTGAATATCCTTTGTCTCCTCAAATCCTCTGTTGCGTGAATAAGCGTCGTCTTCTTTCCTAAAAAGACGTTCATAAACCAACCGCTGTTTTTCCATTTTATATTCTTTAGCAATTATAGGAGATACTATTTGTAAAATTCCGGCATGATACTCATAGTGCTCTCCATCTCGTACAAGGCGAAAGCTGGGTCGGCTAATTTCTTTTACTTTTTCCATATTACAATTATTAAATAATACCACTTATGAACTATACTCAAAAAAAAATAACTGTTTTCAATTTAATTTCTATCTTCCATACATGGATTAAATATAAAATCTAACTAAATAATTAAATCTGCATCTGCAAATATAATAAATATCTTTAATAAAAAATATAAATCTAAAAGAGATAAGTATTTTCAAAAAAAAATGACCTAATTCATCTACAGACAGCCTGATATAAGATAATATATATAATTATTTTGTCATTTTTTTTAATCTTATAAGAGTATT
The DNA here is from genome assembly GCA_031267775.1 of Tannerellaceae bacterium. GTDB lineage: Bacteria > Bacteroidota > Bacteroidia > Bacteroidales > Tannerellaceae > DFXE01. Next base: position 21,153 of record JAIRYL010000073.1, on the reverse strand, counting down.
GGGGGGATTATTATACTTTATTGTAATAATATATAATTTTACCATTTGATTACATTAACAGACGATTCGTCGCTATTTATGTTATTATCTGTTTCTATTTGTATCTATATTAAAAATCGCATTATCTATTCGCTACAAAAAAGACCTTTCTATCATTCTCGATAAATCCGATTACATTGTCAGAAACTGTTTTAGCCATTTCAAGACGCGCTTTTTCGGTTTGCGTACCTATATGGGGCGTTAAAACTACATTTTCCAACTCAAAAAGTTCCGGCACGGGAAAATCGTTAAATTCAAATACATCTAAAGCAGCTCCTTTTATATCCTTATTTTTCAATGCATTAAGTAAAGCATATTCATCCACTAAAGCGCCTCTGGCAGTATTAATCAAAATAGCGGACGATTTCATAGACTTTAATGCCTTTTCATCGATTATATGATATGTTTGCGGCGAATAAGGCGCATTTATCGATAGAAAATCAGCTTCCTTCAATAAATCGTCAAAAGAGACGTATGCTACATTCAATTTCGTTTCTTCTTCCCTATCCAATTGCCTCCGATTATGGTAGATAATTTCCATTCCACAAGCTCTTGCTCTTTTACATAAGGCTTTTCCAATCCGCCCCATTCCTAAAATTCCCAATGTTTGGCCGGCAATAGAAACTCCCATGTTTTCTAAAATTCCCGTTTTCATCGAACCGCGTTGAATTCGAAGTTTTCTATCGCATTCTGTTATGCGTCTTGCCGTATCAATCATTAATCCAAGCGCCAGATTTGCTGTTGGAGCAATAACCGGATCGGGCGTATTAGCGACAGCTATCCCTTTTTCCAATGCATATTCCACATCTATATTGTTGTATCCAACTGCATAATTGGCAATCAGACGCAACTTAGGCGCCTGATCGATTAATTCTCTATTAACCGGAAAATTAAACATCGGACATAAAACGTCATACATTGGAATTATCTTCATTACTTCTTCAAAAGAAAAATCTCTACCTTCGGGATGTGTTACATCATATCTATCGAATAATTCGATAAAACCTTCCCGATACATGTCATACGTCATCAATACTTTCATACTTATACTTTTTTCAATATGGATTAAAAACAAAGATAGAATATATAACTACTTATATCTGAATAAGATTTATTATTTTTGCGATAAAAAGTAAGAACATGGTATTAAATTATATATGGACAGGGTTCTTTCTCGTTGCATTTATAGTTGCTTCAGGCAGGCTTTTATTAGATAAAGATGTAGCTGTATTTACTGAAATCGTAGACGCATCTTTTGCTTCGGCTAAATCAGGGGTTGAGATTTCAATCGGACTAACAGGTATGCTAACTCTCTGGTTAGGGCTTATGAAGATTGGAGAAAAAGGCGGCTTAATTCAAGCTTTTGCCCGTCTAGCCTCGCCTGTTTTCAGCAAGTTATTTCCTGAAATACCCCGGAATCACCCGGTTGCCGGTTCTATTTTTATGAATATTTCGGCAAATTTATTAGGGCTGGATAATGCAGCAACTCCTATGGGATTGAAAACCATGCAGCAACTTCAGGAATTAAATGCTCAACCGGACAAAGCCAGCAATGCGATGATTATGTTTCTTTGTATCAACGCATCCGGATTAACCGTTATCCCTATAACTATTCTCATGTACAGAGCCCAGTTAGGGGCGGCCAATCCTTCCGACGTATTCCTTCCCATTTTACTGGCAACATTTATTTCTACGATTGTCGCTATTCTGGGCGTTTGTTATAAACAACGAATTAACGTCTTTCAACGGAATCTTCTTTTATTCTTTGGAATAATGGGATTGTTTATTGGCGGTTTAATCTGGCTTTTTACTGCAATAGAACAAGAAAAATTATCATTATACTCTACATTAACAGCCAATATTATCCTTTTCATGGTGATTTGCGGCTTTATTGCGAGCGGTATCAAGAAAAGAATCCATGTATATAATACATTCATAGAAGGCGCTAAAGACGGCTTTAAAACAGCTATAACAATCATCCCTTATTTAGTAGCCATACTTGTAAGTATCGGCGTTTTCCGAGCTTCCGGAGCAATGGATTTCCTTATTGAAGGCGTACGAACCGGTATAGCTTTTATCGGATTAGACACAAGGTTTGTAGAAGCTCTTCCAACGATACTTATGAAACCTTTAAGCGGTAGCGGAGCAAGAGGAATGATGATTGACGCCATGAATACGTATGGATCCGATTCCTTCGTTGGACGCCTTGTCTGTATTGTACAAGGATCTACAGATACTACGTTTTATGTTGTAGCCTTATATTATGGCAGCGTAGCCATCCGTCATATCCGGTATACCATACAAATTTCATTGTTGGCCGATTTAGCGGGCGCTATAGCGTCTGTATTGTTAGCATATATGTTCTTTGGTTAATTCTATTTTATTATGTCAATTCGTTATTATACAGAAGACACACGATTTCCTCTTATAAAAAAGAGAATCGTAAATTCTTGGATTCAAGCAGTCGCAAGTCTTTTTGAAAAGAAAACGGGAACTATTTCATACATTTTCTGCTCGGATGAAAAGATACTGGAAATAAACAAACAGTATCTGAATCATGATTACTATACAGATATCATCACCTTTGATTACTCTGAAAAGAACGCTATTTCCGGAGATATTTTCATCAGTACAGATACCGTAAAAAGTAATTCGGAAAAATATAAAACCCTCTATACAGAAGAACTTCACCGGACGATTATTCATGGTATCTTACATCTGTGCGGCATTGATGATAAAGGGCCGGGAGAACGTGAAATAATGGAAAATTACGAAAACAAAGCGCTTCTGCTTTTACCTGAAGAAGCTTATAAAACAAATAAAAATATATGAATTTCAAGTATGACATGATTGTTGTCGGCGCAGGACATGCAGGATGCGAAGCGGCGGCGGCGGCAGCCAACTTAGGCTCAAAAATACTTCTCATTACAATGGACATGGATAAGATTGCCCAAATGAGTTGCAATCCGGCTGTGGGAGGTATTGCGAAGGGGCAGATTGTCCGGGAAATCGACGCTCTCGGAGGGTATATGGGAATTGTTACAGATAAGACAGCCATCCAATTCCGCATGCTTAACAGGAGCAAAGGCCCGGCCATGTGGAGTCCAAGAGCTCAAAGCGACAGGGCGCGCTTTATAGAAACATGGAGAAATATACTGGAAAACACAGAGAATCTTTCTATCTGGCAAGATATGGTTATTAGTCTGCTGATAGAAAACAATACTGTTTTTGGCGTTAAAACCGCATTAGGTGTTGAATTTAAAGCTAAATGCGTTATTCTAACAAACGGAACATTCCTTAATGGATTAATACATATTGGAAGAACACAGCTAAAAGGCGGACGCCTTTCAGAGCCTGCCACAACCGGTATAACAGAACAATTGGTATCGCTGGGGATTAAATCTGAACGTATGAAAACGGGAACCCCCGTCCGTATTGATGGAAGAAGTATTCACTTTGAAGAACTAACAGCACAGCCGGGAGAGAATGAGTTCCATAAATTTTCTTATTTGGAATCATCCAGACGCATATTGAAACAACTCAGTTGCTGGACGCTTTTCACGAATGAAGCATGCCATGAAATACTCCGCAAAGGATTACCCGATTCGCCTCTATACAATGGACAAATTCAAAGCATTGGCCCTCGTTATTGTCCAAGTATAGAAACCAAAATCGTTACCTTTACAGATAAGACGCAACATCAACTTTTTCTGGAGCCGGAAGGCGAGAACACGCAAGAATACTATTTGAATGGATTCTCTTCTTCTCTCCCACTCGACGTTCAATTAAAAGCGTTGCAGACAATACCTGCTTTTCGCGACATACAGATTTATAAGCCCGGTTATGCTATCGAATATGATTTCTTTGATCCGATTCAATTACAACATACTTTAGAAACAAAACAAATCAAAAATTTATTTTTTGCCGGACAAATAAACGGTACAACAGGATACGAAGAAGCGGCAGGCCAAGGTTTAATGGCCGGCATTAACGCCCACATAAATTGCCACGGAGGCAATCCTTTTATTTTAGGAAGAGACGAAGCCTATATTGGCGTGCTTATTGACGATTTAGTAACAAAAGGAGTAGACGAACCATACCGTATGTTTACTTCCCGAGCCGAATACAGAATACTTCTTCGTCAAGACGACGCAGATATGCGCTTAACAGAAAAATCTTACAAAACAGGATTGGCAAAAGAAGAACGATACAAGCTTTTACAAGAAAAGAAAACGCATCGAGATTCCATCATTACTTTCGCCGAAAATTACTCTGTAAAGCCTCAACAAATAAATAACAGTTTAGAGGGATTAGATACCACTCCCCTATCGCATGGATGTAAATTAATAGACCTGGTTATCCGCCCTCACATCAGCTTAGAAAATTTATCCACATTTATACCGGCTCTCAAAAACGAATTAGAAAAAGCGCCTCTAAACCGTAAAGAAGAAATCATTGAAGCAGCAGAGATACTAATAAAATACAGCGGATATATAAAGAGAGAAAGAATTATTGCAGATAAAATAAACCGTCTTGAACACATAAACATCAAAGGAAAATTTAATTATGACAGCATACAATCTTTATCTACCGAAGCGAGACAAAAACTTACAAAAATAAACCCGGACACAATAGCGCAAGCAAGCAGAATTCCAGGTATATCCCCAAGCGACATCAACATATTACTTGTGCTTTCGGGGAGATAAAAACCCAAATGTTCCACGTGAAACGTAAATCAAAAAAATGAGCAATAATATCCCAGAAAATATAGAAAATTTCGACGATGATTATATAAAAAGGCTATCTTTTATTATTTCCGTGATCCCTGAGAAACCGGGCTGTTATCAATATTTCGACAGCAAAGAAGCCATTATATATGTAGGGAAGGCTAAAAACCTCAAAAAAAGAGTGTCTTCCTACTTTAATAAAACACTCAATAACCGTAAAACATATATTTTGGTCAATCAGATACGAGATATTAAATATATTGTGGTAGATACGGAAGAGGATGCGCTTCTTTTAGAAAACAGTCTGATTAAACAATACCGCCCTCGTTACAACGTAATGCTGAAAGACGACAAAACATATCCTTCCATTGTTATAAAGAACGAATGCTTTCCACGTATATATCAGACAAGAAATATAGTGAAAGACGGTTCTCAATACTTTGGCCCCTACTCGTCAATTCATACCGCCAGAGTTATGCTGCATCTGCTTAAAGAATTATATCCTATAAGAACCTGCAAATATCCTCTCGCCGCGGAAACTATAAAACAGAAAAAGTACAAAGTGTGTTTGCAGTATCATATAAAAAGATGCAAAGGCCCCTGTGAAGGCCTTCAATCTATAAAAGAATATAATGAAAACATAAGCCAGATAAAAGAAATACTGAAAGGTAATATTTCTAAAATAAGTCGATTGCTGTTTGATCGGATGAAAGAATTATCTTCCGAATTAAAGTTTGAAGAAGCGCAAATAATAAAAGACAAATACGATACCATAGAAAATTACAGAGGGAAATCAACCGTTGTACCCCCTTTGATTACGAACATTGATGTGTTTTCATTTACCGACAATGAAAAATCCGCTTATATCAATTTTATGCATATCGGCAATGGAGCTATTGTACAGGCATACACATTTGAATATAAGAAAAAGCTTGACGAACCAAAAGAAGAGCTTCTCGGATTAGGTATCGTTGAAATGCGTACAAGATTTAAGAGTACTGTGCGCGAAATTATCGTCCCATTTATTCCGGATATTGACTATTCAAACAATTTTCAATTCATCATTCCGCAAAAAGGAGATAAAAAGAAACTCTTGGAATTATCAGAACAAAACGTAAAACAATACAAACTCGACAAACTCAAACAAGCCGAAAAACTAAATCCCGAACAACGCACCACACGTATTCTTACTACCATGCAAAAGGATTTACACATGGATATACTGCCTATACATATCGAGTGTTTTGACAACTCTAATATTCAGGGTACAAATCCTGTAGCGGCATGCGTTGTGTTTAAAAAGGCCAAACCTTCCAAAAGGGATTATCGCCATTTTCACATTAAAACGGTTGAAGGACCTAATGACTTTGCATCTATGCAGGAGGTCGTAGGACGCCGTTATACAAGACTTTTGGAAGAGAACCAGGAATTACCCCAACTCGTTATTATTGATGGCGGAAAAGGCCAGCTAAGTATGGCTGCTGAAATCATTACAAATCTCGGACTTTTAGATAGAATTACAATTATCGGACTTGCAAAACGCTTAGAGGAAATCTTTTTTCCTAATGATCCAGTCCCTTTAATATTGGATAAAAACTCGGAAACACTGAAAATAATCCAACAATTAAGGGATGAAGCTCATCGATTTGGAATCACATTCCACAGGCAATTAAGAAGCCTAAAACAAATAGCTTCGGAATTAGACGATATTAAAGGAATTGGAGAAAAAACAAAAACAATCCTTCTGAGAAAATATAAAAGCGTCAAACGAATTAGAGAAGCTCCTGAAAATGAACTGAAAGAGTTAATAGGAGAAGCTAAAACTATTTTATTGATTAACGGATTAAAAAAATAATATGAAAACAGTTGTACAACGGGTCAAACGGGCGTCAGTCTCAATCAATGACAAAATAACATCAAAAATAAACGCCGGATTACTCGTATTAATAGGAATTGAAGACAGCGACGGGCAAGAGGACATAGACTGGTTAGTAAAGAAAATAGTCAATCTGCGCGTATTTGACGACGAACAAGGTGTTATGAATCGTTCTCTATTGGAAATAAAGGGTGAAATAATGATTGTAAGCCAATTTACGCTGCACGCTTCCGTTAAGAAAGGAAACCGCCCTTCATACATTCGGGCGTCTAAACCGGATATAGCCATCCCCCTTTATGAAGCATTCTGTAACAAAACAGAAGAAATCACAGGGCAAAAAGCGGCAACAGGAATATTTGGAGAAAATATGCAGGTGGAATTAATAAATGATGGCCCGGTTACAATTGTAATAGATACTAAAAACAAAGAATAAATGGAGAAGATACCGGCAATAACAATAAAAGAAGCGCAGGAAAAAGTTGACCAATGGATTAAAAACTATGGTAAACGTTACTTTAACGAGCTGACTAACATGGCGATACTAACAGAAGAGGTAGGAGAAGTCGCTCGCATAATAGCCAGAAAATATGGAGAACAATCATGTAAAGAAAGCGATAAAGCCTATGATTTAGGAGATGAAATGGCCGACGTGCTATGGGTACTCCTCTGCCTGGCGAATCAAACAGGTATAGACTTGACAACAGCCTTTGAAAAAAACCTTGAAAAAAAGACAAATCGAGATCATACACGACATTTAAACAATAAAAAATTATAAGGATATGGATAAGTATCAAGAAGCATTAAGCAAATTCAAGCCGGCAGGTAACAAAGTACAAATTAAAGAAGAAGTAGATAAAATTCTCCTAAATGAGCAGATGTATTTTACGCCTGAAATTCTTACCTTCTTACATGGTTGCATAGACCTGACTTCTTTATCAACAACCGATACCAAAGAGAGCATCTGGAAATTAGTCAATCGTGTTAACGATTTTGAAGGATTATACCCAACTATTCCAAATGTGGCAGCTATCTGTACCTATCCGGTCTTTACTGAAACCGTAAAACAAGCGCTAACCGCGCAAGACGTCAAAATAGCTGCCGTAGCAGGCGGATTCCCGTCTTCCCAAACCTTTGAAGAAGTTAAAATAGCAGAGGTTGCATTGGCTCTTATGCAGGGTGCAGACGAAATAGATACAGTCTTAAATATAGGATTATTGCTTGAAGATAATTATCGGGATTTGGCCGAAAATATACAAGAAGTTAAAACAAGCGCACGGGAAGCTACTCTGAAAGTTATTTTAGAGACCGGAGCACTGAAATCGGCTGAAAATATACAGAGGGCAACAATTATTTCAATATTTGCAGGTGCAGATTTTATAAAAACATCAACCGGAAAAGAATATGAAGGCGCAACGCCTGAATCTGTTTATACTATATGTCAGGTAATTAAACAATATTATGAGCTAACGGGGCAGCCTATTGGCATAAAAATATCCGGAGGAGTAAAAAAAGCAGAAGACGCTATCAGATATTATACAATTGTAAGAAACATTTTAGGCGAAAAATGGCTAAATAAAGCATATTTCAGGATTGGAGCAAGCAATTTAGCAACAGATATAGTTAATCGTATTGGAGAATAACGCAAATTATATACAAGGATTACACAGTAAGCCTTTTGCAGAATTAAATTCGGAGAAAACAGGACTGTGTAATCTTTATTTTTTCCTTTCTATTATATAATCGGCAAGCTCTATCAAACTATTTCGAGCATCGGAATGTGGCAGTTTATGCATAATTTCAACAACTTTATCGCGATATTCTTTCATTTTCAATTCTGCATACTCAATTCCGCCATTTTCTTTAGCAAATAAGATCAATTCGTCAATATGGCTGGGGGTAAAATCTTTCTTTTCTATCAACTGCAAATAATAAGAAGAATCAGCCTCTTCCGTTTTTCGTAAAGCATATAATAACGGAAGGGTTACTTTTCCTTCTAAAATATCATTACCGGTAGGTTTACCTATATTCAGATTTGAATAATAATCAAAAATATCATCTTTAATTTGGAAACAATATCCAAGATACTCCCCTATTTGTTTGCAATATGTAATTAATTCTTCCGATGCGCCGGCTGTAATTGCTCCAACTTCGGTACACGCCGAAATCAGTATAGCCGTTTTCTTCTTAATTATCTCTAAATAAGAATCTTCGTCTAAAATAATATCTTCTACTACTTCCAGTTGGCGAATTTCTCCTTCTGCTAAAGCGCGGCCAACTTCCGATATAATATACATTATGCGTATATTGCCTGTCTGAATGGAGCGTATCAGCGCCGAAGACATAATATAATCGCCAACCAATACAGATACGCGATTATCCAAAAAAGCATTCAGGGAAGGAACGCCTCTCCGCTGTCTGGTATTGTCTATTACATCATCATGAATCAGGCTTGCCGTATGCAATTGCTCCAATAGCACAGCCGAATTGATTGTGTTTTCTGCAACCTTTCCACAGGCTTTAGCCGCCAACAAAACAAGCAATGGACGAATATGCTTGCCTGAAGACGACATAATTTTATCAATAGCAAATTGCAGCTTTAAAGTCGAACTTGACAACGAACTCGTAAATTCAGCTTTAAAGCGTTGAAATTCGGCTTTTACGGGCTCCTCTATAATCTTTCTTCTATCCATACTATACATAAGACGAGCAAAAATAAGAAAAACTATCGAGTAAGACGCTTTTTTCGTACATTTACCGTCAATTGTCTTACTAAATCCTGTTAATACAATGAGATTATTCCTGATTGACGCCTATGCTTTACTATATAGGTCATATTATGCTTTTATTAAAAATCCGAGAATCAATTCCAAGGGAATGAATACATCCGCCATTTTCGGATTTATCAATAGCCTGGAAGATGTACTTAAAAGAGAGAATCCTACGCATATAGCGATTGGTTTCGATCCTGCCGGCCCTACTTTCCGGCACGAGGCTTACGAACATTATAAAGCGCAACGGGAAGAAACGCCGGAAGCGATACGCGAATCTGTTCCAATCATCAAAAAGATTATTGAAGCCTATCACATTCCTGTTTTTGAAGTCCCGCGATATGAAGCGGACGACGTTATTGCCTCCGTAGCCAAACAAGCTGAAAAGGAAGGATTCCAAGTATATATGATGACGCCGGATAAAGACTATGCCCAGTTGGTTTCAGACAATATCTTTATCTATCGCCCTACATACGGAGGCGGATATGAAATTATGGGAGTAAAAGAAGTTTTGGAGAAATTCTCTATTAAATCTATCGATCAGGTAAAAGACCTGCTTGGATTAATGGGAGACAGTTCGGACAATATTCCGGGTTGCCCGGGCGTAGGAGAAAAAACGGCTATTAAATTATTGGAAGAATTTGATACGATTGAAAACTTGCTTGAAAATACGGATAAATTAAAAGGAGCCTTGAAAAAGAAAATTGTTGAAAATATGGAACAAATTCGTTTTTCAAAATTTCTGGCAACAATCATAACCGACGTTCCTATTCCCTCCTTCGATATAGAAAAATGTATCCTTGAAAAACCGGATGAAACAAAACTTACTGAAATTTACACGGCCTTAGAGTTTAAAACATTCCTTAACAAATTAAAAGAAGAAGATAAAAAACCGATAAAAAATATCCCTGCTCAAGGGCTGCTCTTTGCCGAATTTGCGCCCGAAAACACGGCTGGTTCAAAAAATTCGAGCCTCGCAGACTTAAATGCTATCCCTCATGCATATTATATAGCTGATACAGAAGATAAAATAGCCCAATTAAGCGCCTTTTTATCTGAGCAGAAAACATTTGCTTTCGACACGGAAACAGATGGACTTGATCCGTTCATAGCCAATTTAGTAGGAATGTCGTTTGCGGTGAAAGAAAATGAAGCTTGGTATGTTCCTGTACCGGCTAATAAGGACGAAGCTACAAAAATAGTAGCGCTCCTCTCCCACCCTTTACAAAATACGGAAATTCAAAAAATCGGACAAAACATTAAATTCGATATGCTGGTTCTTCGTAAATATGGCGTACGAGTTTTAGGGCCTCTTTTTGATACGATGATTGCTCATTATTTGTTAAATCCCGAATTAAGACATGGAATGGACTATCTGGCCGAAACTTATCTAAAATATAAACCTATACCGATAGAAGATTTAATTGGCCCTAAAGGAAAACATCAACTATCCATGCGACATGTTCCGATAAACAAAGTAGCCGAATATGCAGCCGAAGACGCCGACGTAACGCTCAAACTTAAAAACTTTTTTGAACCCGAACTAAAAAAGCAGGAGATTGAACCGCTCTTTTATCAGATTGAAATGCCTTTGGTATATGTACTGGCTGAAATGGAAGAAGCAGGCGTTCAATTAGATACGGATGCGCTTAAACAATCTTCCGAAGTATTAACAAAAGAACTTATCCGGTTAGAGAAAGAAATACATGAGTTATCTGGCGTTGAATTTAATATCAATTCAGCCAAACAGGCAGGAGAAATACTCTTTGAAAAACTTAAAATAGAAGCTAAAGCCAAGAAAACAAAAACCGGCAGTTACAGCACAAGCGAAGACATATTAGAAAAGCTGCGCTTTAAACATCCGATTGTAGGCAAACTATTGGAATATAGAGGCGTGAAAAAATTACTCAGTACCTACATAGACGCGCTGCCGGAATTGATAAATCCGAATACAGGCAAAGTACATACTTCTTTCAACCAAACGGTTACAGCAACCGGACGATTGAGTTCCACCAGTCCTAACCTTCAAAACATTCCTATTCGCGATGCTATGGGACGTGAAATTCGTAAGGCATTTATCCCTGAAAATGAAGCTTGTTTATTCTTCTCGGCAGACTACTCCCAAGTAGAATTACGTATCATGGCGCATTTAAGCGGAGACGAACACATGATTTCTGCATTCCAAAGCGGCGAAGATATCCACGCTGCTACAGCCGCCAAAATATATGGCGTAGACCTGAATGACGTAACAAAAGATATGCGCCGGAAAGCCAAAACAGCCAATTTCGGTATCATCTACGGAATATCGGTATTTGGCTTGGCCGAACGCCTAAATATTCCGCGCTCAGAGTCTAAAGAACTGATAGAAGGATATTTCCGTACCTATCCGCGCGTTCGGGATTATATGGATAAAAGCATCGAAAAAGCCAAAGAAAAAGGCTATGTAGAGACCTTGTTCAATCGGAAAAGATATCTCCCTGATATTTATTCAAGCAACGCCATTGTAAGAGGCTATGCCGAACGAAATGCGATTAACGCCCCTATTCAGGGTAGCGCTGCCGACATTATCAAAGTAGCTATGGTACATATTTATAAACGATTTGAAAAAGAGCAACTTAAAAGCAAAATGATCCTTCAGGTACATGATGAATTGAATTTCAATGTATGGAAAGAAGAACGTGATACGGTAAAGAAAATTGTATTGGAAGAAATGGAAAATGTTGTCAAACTACAAGTACCTTTGATTGCCGATTGCGGCGAAGGTAGCAACTGGCTGGAAGCGCATTGATTTCATCATTTTATATGTTTCATGTGAAACAAATTCGTTTCTGTCTGTTTTAAATAAATAAGTATCTTTGCACCCGGAATTAATTAAGAATAATCAATAAAACAACGATATAAATGACATTACAATGTGGTATAGTAGGCCTTCCGAACGTAGGAAAGTCTACGCTTTTTAATTGTTTATCAAACGCAAAAGCTCAATCAGCCAATTTCCCTTTCTGTACAATAGAACCCAATGTAGGCGTAATTACAGTTCCCGACGAACGCTTAACTAAACTGGCGGAACTGGTGCATCCCCAAAAGATAGTTCCCACTACCGTAGAAATAGTGGATATTGCCGGACTTGTAAAAGGAGCCAGCAAAGGAGAAGGATTAGGAAATAAATTCCTGGCCAACATTCGCGAAACAGATGCTATCCTTCATGTACTCCGCTGTTTTGACGACGATAATATCACCCATGTAGACGGTCGTATTAATCCCGTACGCGATAAAGAAATCATTGATGCGGAATTACAGATAAAAGACATTGAAACTATAGACAGCCGCATAGCCAAAGTACAAAAACAGGCGCAGACAGGCGGCGACAAACAAGCGAAACTGGTATATGACGTACTTGTCAGATTTAAAGAAGCGTTAGAACAAGGAAGAAGCGCGCGTACGGTACTATTCGATACAAAAGACGAACAAAAAATCGCCCGCGAATTATATTTGCTTACCAATAAACCCATTATGTATATCTGCAATGTAGACGAGGCAAGCGCCGTATCGGGAAATAAATATGTAGACGCCGTACGCGAAGCCGTAAAAGAAGAAAATGCAAAAATACTGATCGTGGCGGCCAAGATTGAAAGCGAAATAGCAGAGTTTGAAACGTATGACGAACGGCAGATCTTCCTTGCCGAAATCGGTTTGGAAGAATCAGGCGTAAATCGTCTGATCAAGCTGGCTTACAACCTGCTCAACTTAGAAACATTCTTAACCGCCGGCCCACAGGAAGTACGCGCCTGGACATACTTAAAAGGAAGCAAAGCCCCTCAATGCGCCGGCGTTATTCACTCCGACTTTGAAAAAGGTTTTATCCGCGCCGAAGTAATTAAATACGAAGACTATATTACTTACGGATCTGAAGCGGCCGTAAAAGAAGCCGGCAAAATGAACGTAGAAGGCAAAGAATACATTGTGCAAGACGGCGATATTATGCACTTTCGGTTTAATGTGTAAAAAGCCGTTTGTAATGCGCCGCAGTTACGGGTTGCCTTTTCATATTTTTCATTTGTATCTATCTGCGTGATATTCGGTTTTATTATTTATATTTGCGGGGATACATAATTACATTCTCCATGAAAAAACGTACATCTCTTTTATTGTTAGCCGCAGGCCTGCTTCTTATCAGTTGCACAAAGCAGGAGCCCGTGAGTGCCGTTATTGAAAGAGGACTGCAAACAGCTACCCGGCAGGCTCTTTTAATGGCAAAAGAACTCGAAAATCAGGAAGATAAGTTTCCGAAGAGCGTTAAGCCCGACGGTACGCTGGAGACAAGCGATTACCGCTGGTGGTGCAGCGGGTTCTTTCCCGGAGAACTCTGGTATCTGTATGAGAATAATCCAACGCCGGAATTAAAGAAGTATGCCGAGATGTATACCCAACGCGTAGAACCGGCTAAAAACCTTACCAATACGCATGATTTAGGTTTTATGCTGTTCTGTAGCTTTGGCAATGGATACCGTATCGCGCAGAATCCGCATTACAAAGATGTTTTGATTGCCGGAGCACATTCGCTGGCTACGCGATATAACCCTACCGTCTGCGCGATTAAATCATGGGATTCTAATAAGAACGTATGGCAATATCCCGTTATTATAGACAATATGATGAACCTCGAACTATTTACATGGGCTTCTAAAGAAACAGATAACCAGATGTTTAGCGAGATGGCCCATTCGCATGCCATGAAAACAATCGAGAATCATTTCCGCCCGGACTTTAGCAGTTACCATGTCGTATCATACGACGCCATTACAGGCAAAGCTCATATCAAACAAACGCACCAGGGGCTTTCAGACGAATCTGCATGGGCAAGAGGACAAGCCTGGGGCCTGTATGGATATACCATGATGGCACGCGAAACCGGCGACAAAGAATATCTTGAACAAGCCTGCCATATCGCTACGTTCCTCATGAATCATCCCAATCTTCCCGAAGACAAAATTCCTTATTGGGATTTCAACGCTCCTGCCATACCCGATACGCCTCGCGACGCGTCGGCGGCGGCTATTATGGCGTCGGCGCTGATTGAATTAAGCCAATTGGATAAAGGGGCGCTTGGAAAGCAATGCTTAGAATTGGCAGAACAACAAATTCGTTCCCTGTCGTCGCCCGAATATTTAGCGAAGCCGGAAACAAACCGGTATTTCGCATTAATGCATTCTACAGGGCATTTGCCCGGTAATTCGGAAGTGGACGTACCTCTCAGCTATGCCGACTACTATTACGTAGAGGCGCTTCTTCGCTTAAAGCTGATATTGGCGCATTGATAAAAATAACGAATCGCGTTAACAAATTAATATATGAATCACTAATCTAAATTTGCTTTATGAAACGTATTCTCAATTCTACCTTATGCCTGCTGTTCGGATTCGCTTCCTTGCAGGCGCAAAATGCCCAAGTAACCAGTACATTGGAGGTAATGGATGTTACCACCGGCGCCCGTACCGTATTGAAAGAATTTCCCTACTCGATTGAAGCGCCCAACTGGACGACAGACGGGAAATGGTTAATCTACAACAGCAAAGGGAAACTGTATAAAATATCCCCTACCCCATCGTCCGGCGAACCGGTTGAGATCAATACCGGATACGCTATCCGCTGCAACAACGATCATGTGCTGTCGGCCGACGGCAAACAAATAGCCATCAGCCATGGAACGAAAGAAGACGGACGGTCGCGCGTTTATACTTTGCCGATTGAAGGAGGCGCGCCAAGACTTATCACGCCGTTAGCGCCCAGTTACCTGCACGGTTGGAGTCCCGACGGAAAAGAACTGGCGTACTGCGCCGAAAGGAACGGTAATTTTGACGTCTATGTAATCCCGGTAGAAGGAGGAGAAGAAAAACGCCTCACCACCGCCGAAGGATTAGACGACGGCCCCGAATATTCTCCCTGCGGAAAATATATCTGGTTCAATTCCGTACGCAGCGGCTTAATGCAGGCCTGGCGAATGAAAGCGGACGGTAGCGAACAAACCCAGATAACGATGGACGAAACCCGCAACTCATGGTTTCCCCATGTATCGCCCAACGGAGAGTTAGTCGTTTATATTGCCTATAAAAAAGGAGACGTAAGGCCTAACGACCATCCCGCAAATAAAAACGTGGAGTTACTCCTTATCCCGTCTACCGGCGGCGAACCCAAAGTTATCGCCACCTTATTCGGCGGACAGGGAACCATAAACGTCAACTCGTGGGCGCCTGATAGTAAACGCTTCGCTTTCGTCAGCTACAAATTAAACGACTAACTATATTCAACTGCAACTATACTGCGCGCGGTATGGTTTTATGAGATGGAAAAAAGGCAGAAAGCAACAGGCAGCAGGCAGAAAGCAGTTAGACGTCGGTAGCCGGAAGACGGCAATCCGAACCTTATCGGTCTTTCCGCTTTCTGCTTTCTGCTTTCTGCCTGCTGCTTTTATCTCACAATTTTACCCCGCGCAAAGTATATCATCTTTTGATGATGGTTGCTTTTCTATATAAAAATTATATTATAGACTATTACTTTTAAAAAACACACAAAGTCCTTGATTATACTTTGGCTCTGTCCGAAACTAAATCATCCATTTATGGCGCTGTTTTTTGCCATCTTTCAGCCTGAACATACGTACATACCCCCGGTATACGCGCATTTTCAGGCTTCGCTCTTCAAAAAACAGCGCCCATAAATTGGGATGGTATAGTTTAGAACAGAGCCTTTGCGCAGTTTACCCGCATTTTTTAAATTATTTTGTAACAAACCATTCCCTGTAACCGTCTTGATATAAAAGCCTTTAAAGAACGCGCGGCAACAGGCTGGAAAAAGAGAATAACACATAAAAACAATAACGTATGATAAAGAAGATAACAGGCATGGTAATGATTGCTTTCGTCTGCCAGGCCGGATATGGACAGAAGAATATAAACCAGATTTTCAATGAGTTTTCAAGCCATACAAGCGTTAATAAAATAAGCATAGGGGGTATTATGATGAAAATCGCAGGCATGTTTGAAGATACAATGGGAGTAGATAAAATAGATATCCTGAATATCGGAAATTGCGACAATGATACGAAAGAACGCTTTTCCGAGGCGATTAAAAACCTGAAAGACCCCTTGTTTGAAACGATGATTCAATCCAATGAAAATGGCGAACGCGTTAAAGTAATGATTCGCATCAAAGACGAGATTATTCATGAATTAGTGGTTCTTACTTCAGGAAACGATCCGACGATGATTCGCATCAAAGGAAAAATAAAGAAGTCGGACGTCGAAAAATTAATGAACAAGCAGAGCTAATGGACGCCGAAAGCTTCAAACGGCTATTTCTCCCCTACCATCCCCGACTCTACCGGATTGCTTACGCGCTCACCGGAAACAGTCAGGACGCCGAAGATATTCTGCAAGATACTTACTGCAAACTGTGGAACAAACGGGCGGAACTGAGCCATATAAACAATACGGAAGCTTTCTGTATCACACTGGTAAAGAATCTATGTTTTGATTTGCTTCGCTCGTCGAGAAAGAATATGCAGAAAGAGGCCTTTGAAAAGATAACGCTTATAGCCGACGCTTCTCCGGAAACAGAAGTCATCGAACAAGACGAATCGAAGCAGATTCAACAATTAATAGACAAGCTTCCCGAAAAACAGCGACAGGTGATTCGCCTGCGCGGCATAAACGACTGTTCGCTGGAAGAAATTGAAAAGATAACCGGTCTGAGCGCCGTAAATGTACGCGTGCTTCTTTCAAGAGCGCGAAAGATTGTAAAAGAACAATATTTAAAATTAGCAAGTTATGAACGATAAAGAAATAGACCGTTTGATTGATAACTCCTTAGAGATACCCATCCCCGAAGGATTATCCAAACGACTGGAAGCGCAGATTGACGCGCTGGCGGCTGATGAAAAGAAACGGAAAACGCGCCGGTTTATATACCGGGCAACCGGCGCTGCGGCCATCGTTCTGCTATGCGCAGGTATTTTTTGGGGAACAGGCAAACAAACGCCTCATCTATCTATGGCCGATACCTTTTCCGATCCTAAAGAGGCAGCCGCCGCAGCCGAACAAGCCTTGAGCTTTCTGTCTTCTCAACTAAACAAGGGAATTGCCAAAGTAGAAAATGCCGGACAGGAAATAGAAAAAGTAAACCAACTGTTAGATAAACATTTAAAGAATTAATAAAATGAAAACAAAACATATTCTTATTGCATGGCTCCTCTTTTGCACAACCTTAGCCTCTGCGCAAGATAAATTATTCGACAAATATGCCGAAATAGACAATGTAACCTCCGTCTATATCTCAAAAGCGATGTTTCAGATGATGCCAACGATTGAAAACATCGGCCTCAACCTGATGAATATGAAAGGAAAAATAGAATCCCTTCAATTAATATCCACCGAACGGGCCGACCAGATACCCCAGATGCGGAAAGAGTTTACCCAACTTATCAACAAACAACACCAGGAACTTATGCGGGTAAAAGATGGCAAAACGCTCGCCACCTTCTACGCAGATATGTCTGGCGATAAGGTAAAAAACCTGCTGATGCTGGCCGATACCGACAGTAGCTTCACCGTAATACAGCTTACAGGCAATTTTACCCTGAAGGAAATACAGGAAATCACTTCCCAGCCATAATTTTCTTAATTTCGTTTAGTTTGTTTAAGGCCTCTACGGGTGTAAGATTATTTACATCCGTATTTTTTATTTCATCGCGAATCTGCTCTAAAACAGGGTCGTCGAGTTGGAAAAAATTTAGCTGGAAACCTTCGCCGGCAGAGGCTATTTGCTTTACCGGTTTGGCTACAAGGCCATCCTGCCTGTTGTCCGACTCTAATTGTTTCAGTATTTCGTTCGCCCGCTTAACGATGCTTTTCGGCATACCTGCCATCTTTGCCACATGGATACCGAAACTGTGTTCGCTTCCGCCAGGTACTAATTTACGGAGAAAGACCACCTTGTTGGCTACCTCTTTTACCGATACGTTATAGTTCTTAATCCGCTTGAACGAACGCTCCATCTCATTCAGCTCGTGATAGTGCGTAGCGAATAACGTTTTAGCCTGCACATTAGAATGTTCGTGAATATATTCCACAATAGCCCAGGCAATCGATATACCGTCGTATGTGCTTGTTCCCCTGCCCAGCTCGTCAAACAATACCAGGCTGCGCAAAGAAAGATTATTCAGTATATCAGCCGCCTCGTTCATTTCTACCATGAATGTAGACTCGCCTGCCGATATATTATCCGAAGCGCCTACGCGGGTAAATATCTTATCTACAATACCGATACGGGCTTGTTCGGCAGGTACGAAACACCCGGTTTGAGCCAACAGGGTAATCAGCGCCGTTTGCCGGAGTAAAGCGGACTTCCCTGCCATGTTCGGTCCGGTAATGATGATAATCTGCTGCCTTTTGCTATCTAAATAAACATCGTTGGCAATGTAAGACTCGCCTGTGGGAAGACATTTTTCTATCACCGGATGCCGTCCGGACTTGACGTCGATCACGTCCGAATCATCCACCAGCGGGCGGATGTATTTATTGGCCAACGCAACCTTGGCAAAAGACAGCAGGCAGTCTATCCGGGCTATCATATTGGCATTTGTCTGGATTAGCGGGATATAGTCCATCAGGCAAAGCGCCAAATCATTAAACAACCGGGATTCCAAAGCCAGTATCTTCTCCTCCGCCCCAAGTATTTTTTCTTCATACTCCTTTAATTCTTCGGTGATGTATCGTTCGGCGTTCGCCAGGGTTTGTTTCCGTATCCATTCGGGGGGCACCTTCTCTTTATGCGTATTCCGCACCTCTATATAGTAGCCGAATACGCTGTTGAAGGCTATTTTCAGACTGGGGATACCGGTACGTTCGCTCTCCCGGCGCTGAACCTGCAATAAGTAATCTTTCCCCGAATAAGCCATCGCGCGAAGTTCGTCGAGTTCGGCGTTCACCCCTTTGGCAATAACGCCTCCCTTATTAATCAATACAGGAGGGTCGGGATTAATTTCTTTTTCGATGCGGTCGCGAATCACAGGGCAAACATTCAGTTGTTCGCCAATCCATACCAAACAAGACTCGTCGCTTTGTTCGCAAACTTCCTTTACAGGCCCGATAGCATACAAGGCAACCTTTAGCTGAACCACCTCGCGAGGAGAAACGCGCCCTACGGCTACTTTCGATATAATTCGCTCTAAATCGCCTGTTTGTCCTAAGTAAGTCTCTAGCGAATCTTTCACGTCCGGGCGCTTAAAAAAGTACTCCACGCCCGCTTGCCGTTCCTGAATCGGTTTCACTTCTTTAAGCGGAAAAAGCAGCCATCGACGAAGCATACGGGAACCCATCGGAGAGACTGTCCTGTCGATTATATCCAGCAGACTGACTCCCTCCCCGTTCATCGTCTCTACAAGCTCTAAACTTCGTATCGTAAATTTATCTAAACGGACATACCGGTCTTCTTCAATCCGCGCAAGAGAAGTGATATGCGACAACTGGTTATGCTGCGTTATATCAAGGTAATACAAAATAGCCCCAGAGGCAATAATCCCCAACTGCAGGCGCTGTACGCCAAACCCTTTCAAGCTACTCACCTCAAACTGTTTAAGCAGACGGTCTTGGGCTGAATCGGAAGTAAATACCCAGTCTTCCAACTCAAACGTAAAGAAGCGCGAACCAAAGCGCTCTTCAAACTGTTTCCTGTTTTTCCGCTCGATCAGTACTTCCTTAGGAGAAAAATTATGCAGTAATTTGTCAACATCGCCAACCGATCCTTCCGCCGTAAGAAATTCCCCCGTGGAAATATCTAAAAAAGCTACTCCGCAATTATCTTTTCCAAAATGAACAGAAGCTAAAAAGTTGTTTTCTTTATGATTGAGAACAGTATCATGCATCAAAACGCCGGGCGTTACCAATTCGGTAATGCCGCGCTTTACTAACTTCTTTGTCATCTTAGGGTCTTCCAACTGGTCGCATATCGCCACCCGTTTGCCGGCGCGTACTAACTTAGGCAGATACGTATCCAACGCATGATAAGGAAAACCGGCCATTTCTACATGTTGAGCCGCTCCATTCGCCCGTTTCGTTTGCGTGATACCTAAAATTCCGGCGCCGGCCACCGCATCCTCGCCATACATCTCGTAAAAATCGCCTACCCTGAATAAAAGAATCGCGCCAGGATGTTTCGCTTTTATCTCGAAGTATTGCTTCATTAAGGGAGTCTCAACTATTTGTTTAACCACAAGTTTCTCAATTTAGATTGAGAAACAAAGATAGCAGAAATATTGAATCCTGCGGCATTAGCTGCGCGTTGACAGTTTCAGGATTTACTACCGGCTATGCCGAGTAGCAAATCTATATCGCGTATTACTTCCGAAAAGATGATATCGGGAACTTCGTTTAGCGGAAGCGGCCTGCCTGATATTCTTTCATAAAAAGCCACATACTCTACTGTGGGAGCGGCTGTATCAGCCGGATTAAACCAATCTGCCAAAACATGTATATTTGCTGCGACGTCATTTTCGTAACATACCTTTTGCAAGCCTTCTTCGGCGTCGGCAACCCAGCGACAGGCTTTTAATGCGCCGGCCATCTTTTTAGGCAGAATCCGTACGCCGCTATACCTGAGGCAATGCGGCAGCGCCTGTTCTTCCGCCGTTTTCAGATATAATTCTCTGAATACCTGCTTGAAGGGCTGGTTTATCTTTTTTTCAAGC
>JAIRYL010000034.1 GCA_031267775.1 Tannerellaceae bacterium | reverse complement strand
AAGAAACTGACGCCTCCTAAACGGGGAACCGCCCGGGTATGGACTTTCCGTTCGCCGGGTTCGTCAAACAGTTTTTTCTTATAGGATAACAGCAGTATCTGCGGGAGGATGAAGGCGGCGATACAAACGGCTAACAAAAAACTCCCCAGCAGGAACAGGAATTGCATATAAAATTCAATCAGGTTTAAACACACAAAAGTTTGTCAGACCCAAATAAGCAGGAGTACCAACACACAAACAAACTACAATATAGAAATAAGCACTTTTTGTATTTATATTAATACATTCACTATAAAACAAAAAGTGTTATGATTTTTTAATTCACGGTGCAAATTTAATAAATTAACTCATACTGCAAACTTTTCTTATGAAAAAAACGTGCAATATGAATGAATCGGAGGTGGGAGACCGAGGGAGGGAATTTTGTTCCTGTCCCCCGACGAAGCGTCTCCCCTCTTCCTCAAAAATTTGCAAAACGAAATTTTAGTTCACATGCATTCCATTACAATCGTCTGAAACAGTGTGGGATTCTTCGCGTTTGAACCCGATTGTTTTCTTCTTTAGGCGTTGGAGAAAAGGGAGGAGGGAATATTACCATCTCGGAATTTCCAAATCGTCTTTCTTGGGTAATGCAGGGAATTTGGCATGAGGTTCTGTTTGATACCAGAATGTGGCGGAAGAAATGTCCGACTTTTGATTATTATATCTTCCATCGTGTCGCCACCCTAAATCTTGTATGGTTACCTTCAAGTCTTTTTCGAAACGAACCGGATCGAGAATATGCCAGCGGTACAGTCCGAACGCTGTTACGGCCCTGTATAACCCGTCCGGACGAATCACTTGGTGCATACCGGCATAAGGGGTGGTAAATTCCTGGTATTGATGCGTTTTTTGATTTTCAAAGTTATATGAACCGCAGAAATAATCTTCTGTGCCTGTACCGCAAACCGTAGGATATTCTTTATCGCCATCCATATAGAATTTTATTTCGCCTTCGCCCCACCAACAATTATCATTCACGCGCCAGGCCATATAAGTTCCTACATAATGACCTTTTCCTTTTATGCCGTCTACCAATGTATGAAGCGAACCTTGCGTAGGATTGGATCGTCTAAACTGGACATGGAAATAACCTTCGTCGGCAGGTACGTCGGTCAATGTATAGTTTATCTGATAATACAAACGCATCTCATTGCGGGTATCAATATTCTCTATTGTTATTTTTGCTTTCTTCCGAAACGGCATTTTCCAATAGCAGTTAAACGCGCTGCCGGGATTCACACATATAGCCAACGACGATAATTGGGCGTATTCATTATAGGCGCTGGCAAAGAAATCGCCTACCGGACATTCTACGGAAGGTTCTTTCTCGTCGTCCCAATACATGCGGACGATGGTAAAACGCCAGTTTCCCGTAGGCGTCATCCATATCTGCTGGATAGCGCCCGGGCCGTCTACCTCGGCAATTGTAATCGTTTCGCCCGGTTTTATAATGATAAACGGGTTTACTTTCCATCCTTTACCCAAATCTCTGGCGGCTTCCCAGGCATTGGCATTATTACGGACGTCTTTGTCTTTAACCGGATCGGCCATCGCCCCTTTACCTGATTCTCCGGCGAAGTTTTCCGGACTAATGGAACGCGTCTTCGCATTTGACAGGCGCGACAAATTCCCCATATTCATATCCAATCCGTTGAAAGGATAATTCTGGGCGCAAACAACATTCGCTAAAACGCAAAACACAAGCATTAAAACATTGATTCTTTTCATGATGTAATTATTAGAATTAAAAGATAAATATACATATATAATATAAGTAAAGACGCCTCCTTACCGTCAGAAGACTAAAGATCACTGAAATTGTTATTTTTCTCATATATAGATACTTACAAATAAATTTCCATTCAACGTAGAAGAAGCGCGCAAATATGGGCAAACAAACTTCAAATATAAGAATAATTTGATCAAAGCGATTGTTATCGATACTTAGGAGGCGTCTGTTATTTACGAATATCATCTATTCCACTTTCTGTATCAAAACCGGAATAAACATTATAAACAAAAGGATAAAAAATAAAGAATTATTTCTCTATTCCTAAATAAAGTACGTACCTTTGCAGCCATATTTCATTTACATAAACATATAACTAAATATTAATTTATTTACCGACATGAACATTACACATATTGAACATCTTGGTATTGCCGTTAAGAGCATTGAAGCATGTTTGCCTTACTACGAAGGCGTATTGGGTTTGAAATGTTACAACATGGAAGTTGTAGAAGACCAAAAGGTAAAAACAGCTTTTTTTAAAATTGGCCAAACTAAAATCGAATTGCTTGAACCGACAAGCGAAGAAAGTACGATTGCTAAGTTTATTGAAAAAAAGGGAGAAGGCATTCATCACATTGCATTTGCCGTACCGTCTGTACAGGATGCATTAGACGAAGCCGCTTCTAAAGGAGTACGACTCATAGACAAAGCTCCGCGTAGCGGCGCCGAAGGTCTTGATATCGCTTTTATGCATCCGAAATCGACCTGTAGCGTATTGACGGAACTCTGCATGGAAGGTAAAAAATAAAAACAGTTCATTTAATAACAAATCAAAATAACAATGAGTAATCAGCTTGAAAAAGTAAAAGAGCTTATCGCCCTTCGAGAAAAAGCGCGTCTTGGCGGTGGAGAAAAAAGAATTGAATCTCAACACGGCAAAGGCAAATATACGGCTCGCGAACGTATTTCCATGTTGCTTGACGAAGGTAGTTTCGAAGAGTTCGATATGTTTGTACAACATCGCAGCACCAACTTTGGTATTGAAAAGACCAAATTCCTGGGAGACGGCGTAGTAACCGGATATGGAACTATCGACGGCCGCCTTATATACATATATGCACAGGATTTCACCGTTTTCGGCGGCGCATTATCCGAAACCCTTGCCATGAAAATATGTAAAGTAATGGATCAAGCTATGAAAATGGGCGCGCCGGTAATCGGCTTAAACGACTCTGGCGGCGCACGTATCCAGGAAGGGGTAAACGCGCTGGCGGGTTATGCGGATATTTTCCAGTGCAATATTTTAGCGTCGGGCGTCGTGCCGCAGATATCCGGTATTTTCGGGCCTTGCGCCGGCGGAGCCGTTTATTCTCCCGCTTTAACCGACTTCAATATCATGACGCGCGGAACCAGCTATATGTTCCTTACCGGGCCGAAGGTTGTAAAGACGGTAACCGGCGAAGACGTTACTCAGGAAGAATTAGGCGGCGCAAGTATACATACGACCAAATCAGGCGTGGCTCACTTTGCCGTTGACACGGAAGAAGAAGGAATTTTGCTTATCCGCAAATTGTTAAGTTTCCTTCCACAAAACAATCTGGAAGAAACCCCGTTGATTCCCTGCAAAGATCCGATAGACCGTTTGGACGACAATCTAAATGACATAGTACCAGACAGTACAAGCCAGTCTTATGATATGTATGAAGTAATCGGCACTATTATTGACAATGGCGAATTTCTGGAAGTACATGCCGATTATGCAAAAAATATTATAGTAGGCTTTGCCCGTTTTAACGGACAATCTGTTGGTATCGTAGCCAATCAGCCTAAAATTATGGCAGGATGCCTTGACAGCAATGCCTCGCGTAAAGCTGGACGTTTTGTCAGATTCTGCGACGCTTTCAATATTCCGCTGGTAACATTGGTCGACGTGCCGGGATTTCTTCCGGGAACAGGACAAGAATATAATGGCGTAATCTTACATGGGGCTAAATTACTTTATGCTTACGGCGAAGCAACCGTACCTAAAGTAACTGTTACCTTACGTAAATCATACGGCGGCGCTTATTGTGTGATGAGTTCCAAACACCTCCGCGGCGATATGAACTATGCATGGCCAACAGCCGAAATCGCCGTAATGGGTCCGAGCGGAGCCGTTGAAGTTATCTTCGCAAAAGAAGTCGCCGCTTCGGATGATCCTGCAAAAGTAACGGCAGAAAAAGAAGAAGAATACAGAAAGGCATTTGCAAACCCGTATAACGCCGCTCAGTATGGTTATATAGACGATGTAATCGAACCGCGTAATACCCGTTTCCGCATTATCCGCGCTTTACAGCAGTTGCAGACTAAAAAGTTAACAAATCCTGCCAAGAAGCATGATAACCTGCCTCTATAATTCTTAAAACGATAATGAATATGATAAGAAAGAAAATAGGGGCGCTCCTGTTGTTTTTGTTGCTTTTCTGTTCGACAGGAGCACAGGCTCAACGCGTAACCTCCATGCGGATAAACGAAATTTTGGTAATTAACGAAGACAACTTTGTCGATGATTATGGCAAGCGAAACGGATGGATTGAATTATACAATTCATCCGCAGGCACGGTTAACATTGGGGGATGTTTTTTAACCAACGATAAAAACAATCCTAAAAAATATCCCATACCCAAAGGAGACGTGCTAACCAAAATAAGCCCGGGACAACATGCTTTATTTTGGGCCGACGGTATTGCTTCACGCGGAACGTTCCATATAAATTTCATCTTAGACCCTTACAAGGAAAACTATATTGCCTTCTATGACACTGATGGGAAAACATTGGTAGACGAAGTAGTGATACCCGCCGGTCAAAAAGTAGACGTCAGTTATGGACACAAAGTAGACGGAACAGGCCAATGGGAATACCTCGCCAAAGTAACGCCCAGCACAAACAACCTGACACTGGATACAAACGAAAAACTGGATAACTTCAAACTCAATGACGCTTGGGGAATCGGTATGACAATCACCGCAATGGGCGTAGTCTTCATCGGACTGTTTATTTTGTACGTCATATTTAAACAAGTGGCGAAATTATCCATCGCAGCCAGCAAAATCAGAGCGAGAAAAGCAGGCGAGCCGGTTCAGGAAAATGCAGACACTCCCGGAGAAGTATTGGCCGCTATCAGCGTTGCTTTGTACGAACTGAACGAGGATGTACATGATATTGAAAGAACTGTGCTTACGATACAGAAGGTAAAGCGCAACTATTCGCCGTGGAGTTCAAAAATTTACAGCTTACGTGAGAATCCAAGAAAGTAATTATCAAAAAAACAATAAACATGAAAAGTTTTAAATATACCATCAACGGCAATGTATATAAAGTGCATATCAACTCTGTTGTAGAAAACATTGCCGAAGTAGAAGTAAACGGCACACCCTACAAAGTGACGATGGAAAAGCCGTCCAAAAAGCAGGTGGTTACGATAAAAAGACCTGCTCAAGCGCCAACAACGCCCAGCGGCGATCCTGTCGTAACGCGACAGTCTGCTTCATCTACGCCGGGAGCGGTACGTTCTCCGCTGCCGGGTATTATTCTGGATGTAAAATGCAGCGCAGGCAGCACGGTAAAACGGGGCGACGTATTGTTTGTCCTTGAAGCCATGAAGATGGAAAACAACATTCATGCCGATCGTGATGGACGCATTATCGAATTAAAAGTAAACAAAGGAGATTCTGTGCTTGAAAATGCAGAACTCGTAATCATCGGATAAGGTTATGCAAGAGAGTTTTCTTTCGTTTCTGGGCGAGAATCTGCAATTGTTTCTTACCTATACAGGGGTATACAATGCCGAACCGGGGCACTTTATAATGATCGCGGTAGGTCTGATTTTTATATTCCTGGCCATTA
>JAIRYL010000180.1 GCA_031267775.1 Tannerellaceae bacterium | reverse complement strand
GCTCGTCAATTTGATTTTTTACGTTGTCTTTCTGCCATTCTTTAAAATGAATATCTTTCTGGTTTACTTTAAAAAATCGTCTGTCGGACTTGACGAAGATACATTCATCTGCTTCATTCTCCACGCTCTTTTTTTCTTCGTCCAATAAAAGGGAATGGTAAGTGATGGCTTTATCCACTGCTTTGCGGAACTTGGCAGGGTCAATCGGTTTTACCAGATAGTCAATGGCGTCAACCTCATAGCTGTCGAGTGCATATTCCGAATAGGCTGTTGTGAAAATAATCAGCGTATGTTTCGGAATGCTTCGGGCAAACTCTATTCCGTTTATACCCGGCATTTGAATATCCAGAAATATCAAATCCACTTCTGCGGTTTGTATATATTTGGAAGCCGCTTCCGCACTATTGAAGCTATCCGACAGTTCCAGTTGCGAAATCTGATCGACTAATTTCTTTACCCCTTTACGAGCGATAGGCTCGTCGTCTACTATAATGCATTTCATACGTTTAATTCTAAATTTACTGTGTAGGTTGCCTCTGTTTCCAGTACATCCAGCACATACTTGTTTTCAAATAATAAATCCAGGCGGCGTTTGATATTCGCCAACCCCAATCCGCCTGCATCCCGCTTTACGGATTTCATCGGCTTTGAATTCTCGCATTCAAAAAACAAACAGCCGTTTTCCATGTAGAATTTAAGATGCACGTATGACTTGTTTGTGTCGAGATTGTGTTTTACCGCATTTTCTACAAACGGAATAAAGAGCAACGGCGGTACTTCCACGTCGTCCATGTTTCCTTCTATCACAACCGTATATTCAAAATAATCGCGGCGGACTTTCTCCAAATCAAGAAAGTCGGAAAGGAAAGCTATATCGGCCTTCAGTGAAACGTTGTCTTGCGTACTATCATTGAACTGATACTGTAACATGTCGTCCAGCTTGTCCAGTATATGCGAAGCCATTTTAGGGTCTTCGTCCACCATAATATTGGCATTATTAATCATATTGAACAAAAAGTGCGGATTTATTTGACTTTTAAGGAAGTTAAGTTCCGATTGGAATGTAGCGATTTGCAAGTTGTTTATATTCCGGTTGCTTATTATCCATTGCTTAAATAAAAGAAGCGTCGATATTCCTCCCAGAAAAAGGAGGATGGTACACATGGAGGATGCAAGGCTCAGGAAAATGGCTATCCCCGAAGGTTCTTGATGCGTTACTGCTATATCATAAAAAAGTTCTTGTAATATGACCATGATGAATAAGGCAAAAATGGTAAACAGCACAACCGATATTATATATGCAAACACTTTGTTCTTCGCCAGAAAGCGGGGAAACAGCACGTAGACGTTAACATATACCAGCATATTAAGAAAGAGGAAATAGCTGATCCAGCCATAAAAACGGTTGAGTGAAATGTTCAGCCTGTCCGGCGCATCAAAAAAGATACTGACAGAAATTGCCAGGATAATGATCTGCAATATAATATGCCTGTAAACAGGGTATTTATCATCGATAAGAAATGAGGATATACCGTTCTTATGTATTTTTAATCCCATCATTCCGCTATATCTATTTTAAGTTCTACCATTCCCGGGCTTAATACCAATATGTATTTATCGGGGTATTGCAGCTCCAACCGTTGCCTGACCAAAGAAAACACATCTTCATTCAACAACTTTTTACTGTCTGATTTACATATAAAAGCGAGTGTCCTGCTTTTGAGTTGGAAAGACATATCCAGCATACCGCTATCTGCAATTACGCATTGAACAATGGATATAAAAAGCATCGGCGCAACGAATGTATTGTTTATATCTCCTTCGGTATGGATACGATATTGAATGCCGGGATTATTCTTTTGTTCCAATTCGATGAATTTAGTCAGGAAGTTTATTTCCGATTTGAGTAATATCCTGTCCCTGCCTGCATCGTACAGTTGGTATCTCAATAATTGTCCCAACTGCATCAACATACCGGAGGTTTTCTGCGGGTTCGATTCTACTGAATCGGAAGCGCTGCGGAGTGTTTTAGATAAAAACGCAGGGGTGATTTGTCCTTTCAATTTATTCAACTCCGATTGGATATGCTCTCTTTCCAATCCGGCGACCTGCTGATTTCCTGTCATCCACTTACGGAACAGCATAATTACCGAAACGCCGCAAAAACAAATGGCAGTAATCACAGACGCCGACAAGTTATCGACTAAAATCAACGGATTGGCGTATGATGTAATCCGATGCGCTAAACCCAACGTATTGCAAACCCAATATTCTCCTGCGATGGATAGCGTTGGCAGTAAAAACACAAGGATACACAGGACTATTGTATAAATGACGTACTTGCCTTTTAAAAGAAACTTGGGCGTCAGATAAAAGTAATTGAAGTACATGGCGATCAAATACAACATAAATGAAGAAAAACAAATAAAATAGATGCGATTACCCAAAATAAACTGGTTATCCTGGTAAGCAATGAATACCTGATTGAACGTAATAATTGCCCCGACTACAATAAAAAGCAGGCATCGCCCAATCCGATAGCTGGCGTCGAACAGGAAGCGTGGCAAGAAGCTATTCTTTTTTATCCGATTCATTTTTCCTCTTTAATAAGACGCAAAGATACGTTAAAAATCAAGCCTGTACACTGTGTTGAAGATGGCATTTTTCATCCGGCGAGGTTCTATCACGTTAGTTTTGAGGTTGTATTCGTGTCCGAAATACTCCTCGTAGCCCGTAGCGTTCATTCCCTTTACGGCAAACTCGTGTGATGCTTTTTTGCGGTTTATCCGATAGCTGACGGTATAGTTAGCCAGGAACATCGGCGCCAGTTGTTTGGAGTAAGCTTTCGTTTCATCGTACTGTGTTTTTAAATCAGGATGGGCTAATGTCGCCGCTTCATCTACGGGCGAATATCGGTCGCCGCCCTGCAAAGTCAGTTTCAGGTTTACGCTCAACACGTCTTGCTTGTTGCGTCCCATCATCCATTCTTTACCTGCCAATCCGTTTATTACATAGTTGCGGTTGAACTTTGTGCTGTGCCAAATGCCATCGCCGCCACAATATCCGGAGTTAAAGACTGACGCCGTAACCATATAATATAGTCCGCGAGTCATGTATTTCTCAAATGTAACGTCTACGCCGTAATTACGACCATTACCTTTGTTTACCCATGTACCTTCCGCATAGAATGTGCTGCGGTTGAGTATCGAGTAAGAGCTGTCTGCCATTACGGGCACATCGTACAGGTATTGAAAATAAGGCTCGATTTTCAGGTTCATATCATCGGATACCTTGTAGTTGCAGGACAAAGATACGTGGTGCGTTTTGGTAAAATCGAGATCTTTGTTTACCCATTCATCGCCCGGCGTTTTTGTCTTTACAAAATACACATCCGGTTTCTCCATCCGGCTGTGCAGTCCATAAGCCAGTCCGAAAGAACTTTTCTGCGAAGCCTGCCATTTGATTGCGGCACGGGGTTCTATCGTCCAACGATTATTCAATGTAAGGAACTGTCCGTTTACGCCCAATGTTGCCGAAACCCGATCGTTGAGATTAAACAGAGAACCGGTATATGCCGAAATAAGGTTGGTATTTCCGTTTCCTTCCGAAATACGCTCCATTGGATTGGCATAGAGCGGAGCTAAATCGAAATCCATATCGTAGTGCATATTGGTAAATGTGAATCCCGTCTTATTGGTATGTTTGGAGCTATACTTCTTATTCAGCGAAGAGGTTAATACCAGATTGGCATACCTGCTTTTGAAGTCGAGGCAGGGCGAAGAGTTCATATCCGCATCGAACATACTTTCCCACGCATCCGTTTTAGAATAGGTAGCAGCCAGCGTTGTTTTCAGCACGGCGTCATTGCCGAAGAAGCAGCGGTGGCTCAATCCGGCGGCGACCGACGTCTGTTTCATCCGCGAATCTTTGGCGTCGTATATATTCCCACGCTTCGGGCGATTCTGTTTCGGGTTTAATCTTATCAATCAGCGCCGTTCCCCAGACAGAAAAAACGCCTGCTTTCTTAGTCGGAAAATTTAGTTTGAAGTTTAAATCCTGGTAATCCATTACCTGTTCCAAATCTCCTGCGGGACTTACCTTATTCATCAATCCCGTAGTGGAATAGCGGTAGTTAAAAATATACGAAGCATTGTGCTTTTTGCCGAGAGGCCCTTCCGAAGCCGCGTCCAATCCAAGTATTCCTGCTTGCAAGGCGTGTTGGAACTTCTGACTGTTACCATTCCGAAGTTTCATGTCAAACACGCCTGAAACCGCATTGTTGTATTCAGCAGGAAAAGCGCTTGTATAGAAATCAGAATTGCCCAATACGTTGCTGCTTAATGATGACAACACACCGCCGCCTAATGCAGCCACATCTGCAAAGTGATTCGGATTGGGAATCTCGACGTCCTCCAACCGCCATTGAAGCAAGTTCGGCGCATTCCCGTGAACTGAAATACCGTTGTTTCCTACGCCGGGCGAAACTCCCGCAAACGAACTTACCAAACGAGCCGGATCGTCCATGCCACCGGCAAAGCGACTGGCTTCTTCCACGCTCAACATCCGCGCGCCCGACAGAGCCATCTTATTCAAAGCCTCTTCTTTGTTGATATGGGGTCTGACTACCACCTCGTCCAATTCACGAACATTTTCATGAAGTTGAATTTCAAGATATACTTCTTTTGCTGAAGTCAACATGATTTCGCGAAAGACAGCGGGTTCGTAGCCCATAAATGTTGCCTGCAAATCGTACCGACCGACAGGAACTTTGTTTATAATGAATTTCCCTTCGTCGTCGGTTGTTGTTCCTACTTGTGGTAAATCCAAAAGCCCGACCGATACATACGATAACGGAGCGCCGGATTCACGGTCGATAACTGCGCCACGAATGGTTTGTGTCGGTTTGTTGTCTTGCGCCAACAGATTTGTTGAGAATAATGCACTAATGATTAGTAAAATGTAAATAGATAACTGTTTCATGGTTTGTATGTTTTATGAAGCTGTTACTGATTATTTCTTTAAGAATCCGATTAGATTGTAAGCCTTTTCTAAAGCATTTTTCACTCCGCCGGAAGCTTCCAGTCCGTCATTCAAAACTTGCTCTAAGGCTTCTACAACTTTGCAACAATCGGAGTATTCCACTCCTGACAACTGCGACGCCCTTGCTACTACTTCTCTCTTGTTCATTATATTACGTTTTAATTGATTCCGATTCAAAAGTAGGCTCTAAAAGCAGGCTCTTGAATTTTATGATACGAACCACGTCCTTTCTGCGACAGAAATGCTTATTTTGTATACCAAGCTTTTTCGGAATACACATAAAAAAAAGAAGCTGTCTCAAAAGTCATTTGGCGCTCAGATGACGCAGATTTCATAGACGCCCGCAGATTATCAATCAACGTTTCATTCGATTGAGTCGTATAAAAAATCTGTGTAAATCCGTCTAATCTGCGTCATCCGAGCGCTTTTGAGACAGCCTCCTGCTTGCGGCGTCAGGCATATCCCAAGAATCGGGATTACAATCCCCAAGTTCCAGGTAACTGCTTTAAATTATAATCTTGACGCGGAGCGCGTAAGGTCGACATTCAGATCTGCCGGTCTGTTACTTTTGTTGGCGAGTCCGAGCATTTGTTTTATATATCAGTGTCTTTAGTACTGTTTTTTCTTACTTAGGAGGCGTCTGGA
Source organism: Tannerellaceae bacterium (assembly GCA_031267775.1). Classification (GTDB taxonomy): domain Bacteria; phylum Bacteroidota; class Bacteroidia; order Bacteroidales; family Tannerellaceae; genus DFXE01. The sequence continues at coordinate 953 of JAIRYL010000180.1, read as the reverse complement.
AATAAATCATACAAATTTATTTCCAGACGCCTCCTAATATATCTTTGATTATTATGTTATTTAGTTTTTCAGACTCTTCAAATATGGGGCTATGCGCAGACTCATAAAATGTGTAAAATCCTTTTATTGGCGCTTTAATTGTTTTATAATATTCTTTTGTAATATCATAGTTTACCGTGTAATCATAGATTCCATGAAAAAAATAGATTGGGATTTCAAATTCGGTAAATTTAGTTGAAAAATCTGTTTCAAAGGCATCTTCCATCAGTGTTGTTTTATTTAATAATTCTGATTTTGCTTTCCAAATGTTTATTCTTTCGGATAATGTATAATCGTTATTTTTCATTAGCGGGAAAAATATTCCCGATATAACAGATTTCATATTATGCATGGTTCCAATTCCTAATTCATGCATGGGTTTATCGCGGAATTTATAATAATCTTTTGAAATATGTTCTGTTTCTAATAAATTGAATTTTGTGATTTTTTTGACCATATTTCTATTTCTATTTTTTGTATATTCATTTATCATATATTGGTAAGCAATTTTTTCTGATTCAAATTGATTTACAATTTGTGCGACACCAATATAGGCAACATATAATTGGGGCGTTTTTGTTATTGTTTTTATGCCAATAGTAGTGCCAAAAGAAAGTCCCATTAAATATATTTTTTATTTATTGAATCTTTTTATTAAATAGGTTGTTATTTCAATAGCATCCAGGACAATATTTTCCGTTGTAATATGTTCTATTTCAACATTCTTATTATACGACAATCCACATCCCGTTTGTTCCCACCAACAAACTGTAAACAGATTGTCCAGGTATACCGGATACTTTTTTGTTAATCCATACTCAGGCATTCCGGGTCCGCCATGTAGAAACAGCAAAACCGGATTGTTTATGTTTTTACTTTTAATAAACATTCCTTGTTCGTTGCCGTTAATATTT
>JAIRYL010000169.1 GCA_031267775.1 Tannerellaceae bacterium | reverse complement strand
CGGGATGTAGCACAGTTGGTAGCGCGCCACGTTCGGGACGTGGAGGTCGGAAGTTCGAGTCTTCTTATCCCGACCAGCAAACTAAAAAAGCCTCGCCATACGACGGGGCTTTTATAGTTTACGGAACAGGCGTTCAATTAAAAACAGATCTTTTTTTAAAACTGTACCGCACTCATTTTCTTAATAATATCATTTAATCCATGTTGGATAATCTCTTTTTGTTTTTCGCCGGCAAAAGCTAATCCTTCTTTGTATTTACGCATAAGAGACGGATTGATTCCAACCGCTTCTGCCAGGCGGGATACGTTAAAGAAAGGAAAGGCTAAGAAAAATCCGGAAAGATCATAGCGGAACTCTACGGTATAACCTTCCGAAAACCAATCCGGATACTTGCCGGTACGTTCCCTGTAAAAGCCGGCCTGCTCTTCCAGTACTTCCAGAAAGTCTTTCCGGGCTTCCTCTTCGGTAAGCCCGGAAGCAATCCCTCCATCCATATCTTGGGTATAAATACCATAACCTCCATCTGAGGCTTTTTCAATAATGGCTACAATTGTTTTCATAGATTCATTTTTTTTATTTTGTTCAATCAAGCCACTCCCTGCAGGGGAAGTGGCAGAACTTTTACTCTTTCAGTCCAGCTTTTTTCATCATAGAGAGGAGAGTCCCTTTCGGTATCTCCTGGCTCGGATGACGAGCCACCGGAATGAAATAGTCGAAGTCCGGATGGACATACTTGTAATGTCTCTTTCCTTTGCCGACAGTCCAACCAACGGATTCTATCAGCTTGTAGAACTCGGAATACTTCATGATGTAAAAGATCTATTGTTTAATTGAACAACACAAAGGTAACATATTTGTTCTAAAGAAAGAAACGCCTTTGTACTTTTTTATTTTATAGCAAAATGAGATATTCTTTAGAATCATCATCTTATAAATGCAGATGAAGGCCGATGGATACAGGATGTATTTTAGGGCCTTTGGTTTTTTCAAACAACCCCATGGGCGAGTATCTGGCATAAATACCTATCCAGTCATAACCGGCCTGAAATAAAAAATCCATTGTAACCGGACGTATATTCATTCCGCCATCCATTTTATCCGCCAGTTTCTTTCCCGATTCATTTCTATAAGCTACCCGGGACGACGACGCCGTTTTTATCACCCCTGTTACGCCTGCCGAAATAAAAATATTATCGAAACGTCCCTGTTTATTTTGCCATTCCAGCAAAAGGGGAATAGTCAGGCTGGTAATATTCAGTTTGGCCGCTGTGTAATAAATACCCTCCGGAGCCGGATGTAACAAAGTAATCCCGTCTACTTCTTTAAAATAGCAGTTTCCATCCAGGCGGTAGCGGCTCCAGCGCATACCCATACCCGTTACCAGCGCAAAATTGCCCCTTCTTGAAAGAGGAAACCCCTTTTCCAGGGCGTTTAAGTTATATTCCAGCGAATTGCCGCTGCGTAATGATACGCCGTCTATGTCGTTAAAATGAAAATTCCCGTCGGCAAAATTGGCAAAACCCATTCCAACCCCGTCCCAATGTCCGCTAAAGTCTCTGTTCCAGTGAGGAATAGGCAGGTTTATCGACCGTTTACGGCTTTCATAACTCTTCCCGTCTGCATAATGCCCTTCAAATACCATTTCATCCGCTATTTCCCTGCCATCGTCCGCTATCTTGTACACTCTTACTTTCATGCGGTCGGCGCCGTCTTTTATTTCAACACGCTTTCCGTCTACTACAATCGTTGTATCGGTATGTATGGGTTCGATATCAACCGCCCGCAATCCAAGCGGGAAACAAAAAACTGAAATGATCAACAGTACTTTTTTCATTATTTCATTATTTAGTTAGTTATAAATCTTTGTTTGTAAAGAGAATCGTAATCAAATCGTCGCTATCCAGTTCGCCTTCTATGTACACCAGCGTTATAACCCCTTTCTTGTTTACTTTAAACAGGATAAACCGGTTCAAATCTTCTTTATTGCCGGGCAGTTGATAATAAGCGGATACCAGTCCGCCATCATCTGTTACTTCCTTTATCTTGCGTGCATTCTGCTGGTCTTCCTCCAGGCGTCGGCGGATAAATGGCAACGCCTCCCGGTCGTCCTTTATGGTGATGCTTTTATAATAGGTCATACCAAATGTTTCTATCATCTCTTTAGACAACTCTACCATCGTAACATTCTTCTTTTTTCCATAACGTTGGAATACTTCCTGTATCTTCAGGTCTTTCTGAGCTTCTGCTGCTGCGGCTTGCGCGGAAAAGCGCCCGCAAATAGCCAGAAGTAGCGCTAAGGCGTATGTTATATATTTCATTTTCAAAACTGTTTATTCGTCGTTACTAAATATACTGCTTAGTTCTTTTAATTGATTCTCTATTAATTTACGGTCGGGCGCATCCGTATCTTCTTCGGGAAAATAGGTCTTTGCAGGGGTAGCTACTTCCTGCAGAGCTACAAACGCCAGTTCCTTTACTTTTTGAATATCCGTGTAACAGCGTCCATTTATCACCACATAACTTTCAGAACAGAAACATGGGTCGGGCACAAACAGAAAGCGCTTTATCCCCAGCAGCAAAACAAGCGAGGCAGCCGCTGCCAGCATTCCATACAGGATACGCCGTTTGGTTGGCGGCTTGCTCTTTGCCCGTTTCTTCCGTATTTCTTCATCAAAGTAAGCAAACATCGGCTTGTATACGTCTAAACGCCGGGGCGTCTTGCCTGAGGCAAAGAATGTCCGGATGCGCCGCTCCTCGTCTGCCGACGTTTCTCCTTCAAAATATTTATCCAGCAAATCATCTATATTCATATACCCGATTGGTTTAAAGCAATAAATTGTTCTCTTATTTTTTTTCTCGCCCTCGAAAGGTTTGTTCTTACCGTTTCTATCCTGCTCCCCATTATTTCGGCAATCTCCGACAATTCATAGCCGTCTATATCCTTCATCTGTATAATAGTTTGCTGTAATGATGGCAGTTGTTTAATCAGTTTGCGTATACAGGCCGCGGCGTCGCGCTGTTCCAGTAACTCCGCCGGGTCTTTTTCTCCCGAATCCTGCATCCGCAGGCCCAACTCGTTTACTGCAGGCTTTCGCGTTTTCAACTTATCCAGTGCAAGGTTCTTCGTTATCGTCACAGTCAACGCTTCCACGCTATTGTATCCGTCTAATTTATCCCTTATATGCCAGAGTTTCAGAAACGCTTCCTGCACTACGTCTTCTGCATCTGCTTTTTCATCCAGTAGCTTCAATGAGATATTCAGCAATTTCTCTCTTAGCGGGAGTATTGTTATTTTAAACCTTTCAAGTTCCATCTTTATAAGTAAGACGACAAAGAAAACAATACATGACATGCAATAGCGTTTTCTTGCGATTTTTTTTTTTGAAGAACGGCTGCAGGCCGGAGGTATAGCAAAGGTTACAATCTCTTGAGGCTGCGGCAGAGTTATACTGCGCGCGGTATGGTTTTGTGAGATGGAAAAAAGGCAGAAAGCAACAGGCAGAAAGCAGTTAGACGTCGGTAGCCGGAAGACGGCAATCCGAACCTTATCGGTCTTTCCGCTTTCCGCTTTCCGCCTGCTGCTTTCTGCTTTCTGCCTGCTGCTTTTATCTCACAATTTTACCCCGCGCAAAGTATATATCCCCCAAGGTCTTTTTCAGGTCGATTATTTAAAATAGAATTTTTCCCAGGTATATACTTTGGGCGTATCTTTCAGGAAAGGAGTTATATCGTTTCTCTGCTTTGCGCCGAGGTATAACGGCGTTGCGTATACTGCTTCCAAAGTTTGATTGTCCGGATTCAACCGGTATTTGATTAAATCCATATCCAAATGCGCCATAGCGTCTTTATAGGCGTCGCTATTTTTGTCCGCGTCTTCTTTTATAAACCAATCTGCCGAAACGGGAGAAATCAAGTCCGATACGGCTAATGGCTTCCATTCGGTAGTATAAAAATCAACCCGACTATCGGGCGCAGGCGCGCTTATCGTTGTAAGCATACAAATAATATGAGTGTTGTTCACTAAAGGAAACAGTTTCATTTCAACAACGCTGCGTTCGGTTGTTTGCAATAACAGATAATTGGCCGTCAGCTTCATTAATTGGGAATAGCCATTCATTGTATTTTTCAACCGGGCTTCTTTTCCCGATTCGTACAAATCAACCAAATCTTTTCTCCATGCCGATTCCAACTGAGGAATATACTGGTCGGGCATAGCAATAAATACGGTTTTCATATCCTGCGCCTTTGTACCCAAGGCACATACGCAAAGAATTAATACATATATATACTGTTTCATCCGAATCTTTTTCCTGTTATGATTTGACAAATATAGTGTGAATTTCGGGGTTTAGAGAAGGTTTTCCCGATTAATTACGTATAAAAATGCTTGAACTTCCAAACGCCCGACCTCTCCCCGAATGAAACAGTCGCAATTTTATAGAAAAGCGAAGCCCCATCCAAACCGGATCGGCGCTGCCTGATTGGAGAAACGGAACGTTTTCCCGACAAACGGATACCCCCATTCGTGACCGCCGCCTTCATATAGCATAAACAACGCCAAATCGCTGATTTATACTGTTGAAGTCGGGCATTCGACTGTACCGCGCCGCCGCATGGAATGGCTACCACGCGCTAAACTGTGAAGCTTGTCTCGCCGGACGTATAGTTTGAAAAAAAACAGTGGTCTATAGCGTTTGCCTGCTACTTCAAAATCTCAGAGGTTGAATAAGAAGAACCGTATGATAGGAGACTAACACATACGGCTCCGGGAGAGGCTTGAAGCAAGATTCCTCAGACCTACTCAATCACAAAACGATCTTCGAGAAAAGTTATCCTGCTGAATACAAGAAGTTTAATCCATCATAAGCCGCAATGTAGATTAAGCATACATATAATATTATAAAAAATAGAACAGATTATAATCCTATTGAAAATTTATTTTATTGTTTTTGTTTTTTCGTGATTATTTTTTTGTAATTTTACCAAACATTTTAATAGAATGAAATGGTAGAGAGGAAAGGCTTCATTTGCCTTAGCAATTATCTCCATTTAGATATGAGCAATCCTTCTAATGAACAGAGATGCATTATAGAAAATATTTTGATCGTATTGATTAATAGGATTAGTT
>JAIRYL010000056.1 GCA_031267775.1 Tannerellaceae bacterium | reverse complement strand
GGAGGAAGCCTTACTATATTGGCAACGGCTCTTACAGAAACCGGCTCCAAGATGGATGATGTTATCTTTGAAGAATTTAAAGGTACCGGTAATATGGAATTGCAATTGGATAGAAAGCTATCAAACAAACGCATTTATCCAGCCGTTGATATTGTCGCCTCAAGTACCCGTCGCGACGATCTGTTGCAAGATGAAGCAACCGTCAACCGTATGTGGATATTACGCAAATATCTATCTGATATGAATCCCATCGAAGCTATGGAATTTGTAAAGAAACGTATGGAACAAACGTACGACAATATGGAATTTTTAGCCTCTATGAACGGTTAAGAAAGACGTCAGAGGAACAAATGAAGGTAATAGCTTCCAATCAAGATTGGAAGCTATTATTTATTCTAAGGCTTTGTTCGAAAATAAACCCCTCCGCCACCCACAGATTACCCACTCTACTCATTATAGCGCCTAATTCTTTCTCATAAGCTTGGAGGGTTTGAAGAAGCAGATTGCCGAAAAGATATGAAACAGCAAATTGTTTTTCCATAAATGTCCTTTTTGTACACCGCTATTTAGGAGAATATGCTTTATTTTTGCTTAAATTACTTATATGGAGAGATTTTCGTCTGTATCGCCATCGCCACTACTTGCGCCGTATGTCAAGGAATATTGGTTTTTATCCGCAGATAGCACAGGCAAACAACGTGCTATTCCTTCCGGATATGCAGGGCTAATATTTAATCGGGGAGGTAATATCTACTCAGAAGAATACAGTTTGTATCCGAAGTCATATCTTTTTGGACAATCCGTTAGACCCGTAAATATAGGCTTTGACAATTTGAATATCGTGATAGTCGTTTTCCAGCCTGTCGGTATCAAAATGCTATTGAATATGTCAGGCAGTGAACTTAAAGGGCAAAATGTCGGGTTAGACTTATTAAGCCCACAACTTAAAGAATTAGAGACTCGTTTTCGTGACACTCTTGATGATCAAAAGGTTGTCTGTTTGATAGAAGACTCTTTGTCAGGCTATCTCAATAGTCGTGAAGATTATAACTATAAGCGATTTGCTTCAGTTATTCAATCAATAGAAATGGGCGAAAGCAATATTTCTAAATTGGCTGATAGAGCCTGTCTTGGATATAAACAATTCAAACGACTTTTTTCAGAATATACAGGATTAAACCCGAAGGAGTTCATTCAGATAAACCGATTTTCAAAAACGCTGCATTTGTTACAAACGAGTTCTTCTGCAAACCTAAATGAAATTGCCTGCAAATGCGGCTATTACGATAAATCGCATTTAATAAGGGAAGTGAAATCTCTGTCAGGTTACACTCCGAGCGAGTTTTTATCAAACGTTGACCCTTATTCTGATAACAGGTTATTGTTTCAATCTTTTTTTGTAGATATAAGAACATAAACAACTCAATATGAAAATACTAATTTACGGAGCAGGAATTGTAGGGACTACCTACGGTTGGCAATTATCAAAAACGGGTCATGAAATAACTGTTTTGGTTAGACCTCAAAAGAAACAGAGTATAAAGGAAGAAGGTATTCACATCCATTGTACAGATTTTAGAGGAGGGCAAAAGGAAGTAAAAAAAGTTGTTTTTAAGCCTGATGTTATAGACTCTTTGTCAACAGATAACAATTTTGAATATATTATAGTAACGACAAACAATCTTCATTTGAAAGAAATACTGCCGGTTCTCTCCAAGTCGGCAGGGAACGCTCATGTTCTTTTTTTTCAAAACATGTGGGTGGATGACTTGGATAGTATCAATGAATATCTTTCCGAGAAACAATATTTTTTCGGATTTCCCTTTATGGCAGGCGGCGGCAGAGATGCAGGCGGTATAAAGAGCGCCATTTCCGGATTAAAACAATCACATACTCCATTAGGCGAGTTAAATGGAGAAGTATCCGAACGAGTGCAGAAAATAGCCAAAGCATTGGAAGACGCCAATCTCAAACCGATTATCTACAACCAGATTAAAATTTGGCTTATAACCCACTATGCCGTTGCGGCGGGGTTATCTGCGGGAATCATGAAAGCCAAAAGCGGACGGAATTTTGCGAACAACTCTGATATTCTAAAAGAGGCAATAAAAGCTATCAGGGAAGGATTAGAGGTGTGCCAAAAGTTACGCTATAATCCGAAAGCAGAAAAAGCGAACAGGCTTTACTCCTTACCTTTCTTTATCGCAATTCCAATAGCCAGGAAGGTTTATGGTAATGAAGCATTATGCCTTATGTTTGACGGACATACCCAGCATTCACCTGATGAAATGAAGAAAATGCTTGAAGATATTATAACGGACGGGGAAAAACACGGCGTTAAAGTTCCCATTCTTAAACAGATAAAAGAGACAATATTCAATTAATACATTATCATTCGGCAGATAAGATTTTCTTGATAAGGAGGCGTTCTTTTGGCATGTGGCCGCGTATCAGTCGCTATTGCCCTGAAACGTAAGAATTATCTGTTTTCGGGAAGCGACAACGGGGGCTATAGCGGAAAAATATACCATGAATATGGGATTGCGGCGACGTTTGAAACGCTTTATTTTTGTATCGAATTTAAAAGTAAATAATATGAGTTTATATCGTTTTTATATGTGTATGATGTGTAACTGCCGGATTCGGACAGCGTATGACTCGTGTGCATAAACAGGTAAAGTAAAAGCACAAAAGGCTGTCCGAAGGAAAAAACGGACAGCTTTTTTGTTTGTGACAGGAAAATAAGAACAACAATTAAAATTATAAACAGTATGAACCGGAAAGTAAAAACATTAAGTTTGATTATACTGATTGCTATCAGTAGTTCAGCCAATGCGCAGACAACAGGCGCAACCGTCAATCCTGCACGGCAGGAAGTTGTTTACATTAAAGGCGTTCGATTTGTAGACGCCTTGCTGGAAAAATGGATTGCCGAGTATTCAAAAACACATTCAGACGTGTCGCTGGTTGTTGCCGGAAAGGACGCGCACAACTATTCAATTGAAATTATACCGTCCGGAATACAAGACGATCATGCGCTGCAAACGCCGGCTACAACCGTTTCGTTCGGAAAATACGCCATTTTACCCATTGCGGGAAAAAACAACGTATTGCCGGATGAGCTTAAAAAGAAGAAACTGAATGAAAAGCGAATTAAGGAACTGTTTTTTGAGAAAGACGTCCTTGCCGAAGACGCAGAACCGGACAAAAAGGAAAAATACGACGCCCTGGTTTATTCGAGCAACAGCTCTTATTCGGCGTCTCATTCGTTTGCCAGACATTTCGGATATGCAACAAGCCGTTTGAAAGGTAAAAAGATTGCAGGCGACGATATTTATCTGAACAATGCCGTAAAAAAAGACGCCAAAGGCGTTAGTTTTAATAATTTGAATTACATTTTCAATATAGAGTCGCGCCAACTGAACGATGGCATTGCGCTGCTTCCTTTAGACGTAAAAAAGGAATATGCCGAAACGCTGGATGTGCAAAATCTGGATGAAACAATCGCGCTGCTGGAAAATAAAACGATAGACCTGATACCGGTAGAAGAGCTGGCATTTATATTGCCCGAAAAAATAAACCCGCAGGCGCTTCAGTTTTTGGAGTGGGCGCTTTCGGAAGGACAGGATTATATTAACTCTTTCGGTTTCCTGAGGTTGGATACAAAAACAATCGCTCAGCAGCAAAAGAAGATAGCTGCATTGGAAATAACATTATTGGCAAATAAATAATCATAACTGAAAAAGCGCCCTCCGCACCCGCTCTGCTAATGGGGTAAGAGGACGCTTATCTCAAAAAAAAAAAAAAAGTCATGACAAAAATAGTTTATTTTTTGTTACTAACAATCGTTTTCTTCCCGTTTTCCGGCTTTGCTCAGGGAAACGACGTGAAAATAAGCGGGAAAGTTCTTGATGAAAAGACGCAAGAACCAATTATTGGCGCCGGCGTCTTGCTTGCCGGACCGAAGGGAACAGGAACAGTGAGCGACGCGGACGGGAATTTCTCCCTCGCCGTCAAATCGTTTCCGGTTACTATTTTTATTGATTATCTGGGCTATAAGAGGGAAGAAGTGGATGTATACGAATCCGCAGAGCCGGTTGTCGTATGGCTTCGCGAAAGCGCTAATTTCCTGAACGAAATAGTGGTGGTAGGTTACGGAACGCAGAAACGAAAGGAACTGACGGGCGCCGTTACTTCTATCTCGAAGGAAACGCTTTCGCAACCCATCGTGTCGTTCGACAATCTGCTGGGCGGCGCGGCGGCGGGCTTATCGGTCACGCAGGGCGGACAGCCCGGTTCTGCTTTTTCGGTTCGTATTCGCGGCGGAAATTCCATCAACGCTAGCAACGAACCGCTGTATGTGGTAGACGGAGTGATTCTGTACGGCAATACTTCTACGGACGCCAAAGTAAGCCAGGTATCGGCAAGCCTCAATCCGCTGGCCGCCATCAATCCTAACGACATAGAGAATATCCAGATTCTGAAAGATGTATCGGCTACGGCCATCTACGGATCGCGCGGTTCTAACGGCGTGATTATCATCACCACCAAAACCGGGCAGAAAGGCAAGGATAAGATTGAATACCAGTATTCCATCGGATGGCAGCAGGCGGCAAAAACCCTTGATCTGCTGAACGGACGGGAATGGGCGGCGCTCAACAGGGAACTTGGCGGCTCTCTCCGGGACTTGACCGACGCCGAAATTGCCGCCCTGGGCGAAGGTTACGATTGGCAAAATACCGTTCTCCGTACGGCCGCTACCCAGAGCCATCAGTTTTCTTTTAGCGGAGGAGACGATAAAACCCGCTACTCGCTTTCGGGCAATTACACGGATCAGGACGGCATTCTGCTCAATACTAACTTCAAGCGCTACACCGGCCGGCTGAATCTGGAGCGCGACGTGCTGAAAAATCTCAAGATAAACCTAAACCTGAATGCGAGCAAACTGAATCAAAACGGACTGAACAACTATTCGAGTTATGCCGGATACGATAATCCCCTTGAGGCAATTATCCGCACGTCGCCATTGAATCCGATTTACGATGCAAACGGCGGCTATAATTATCATAATGCATTTGAGAAAGGCGATTTGGTAAAGGGCGACGTAACGACCAACGCTATTTCAGACCTGGTTAATACAACGGCGCAAAACCTCAGCGACGCTTTACTGGCCAACTTTTCGGCGCTTTATACGATTATTCCGGGTTTGGAACTGAAAGTAGCCACAGGAACCAACATTACAAATACAACGCAGAATTACTACGCGCCGGCTTATACGGCGGGCGGATTCACGCCCGGCGGATCGGCAAGCGTAGGCCACCGGCGCACCGACGTGTGGCAGTATGAATATACATTAAATTATACAAAGCAGTTGAATAAAGACAATTACCTCAACATACTGGGTGGATATACCACGCAAACAACCCAAACGCAATATGCTACGGCTGCGGCAACGAATTTTGCCAACGATCAGGCGCTCTGGTATAGCCTGCAAAGCGGCAAAACCCGGGAAGTGGCTTCGTCGGGAGGCTCGGAAGCGATACTCAATTCTTTTATCAGCAGGATCAATTATACGTTTAAAGACAGGTATAACCTGACGGCTACGTTCCGCGCCGACGGTTCGTCTCGTTTTGCTTCGAACAATAAGTGGGGCTATTTTCCTTCGCTGGGCGTTTCGTGGAATATAAATGAAGAATCCTTTCTGAAGGGAGCGCAGCGTCTGAACGAACTGAAACTGCGCGCGAGCTTCGGTACGGTGGGAAACCAGGAAATAGGCGACTATAAGTATGAGGCGCTTTATGGCGCTACCAACCCCAACGACGCCAATCGCAACCAGATTTACTCCTTCGGCGAAGCGTATGCCG
>JAIRYL010000021.1 GCA_031267775.1 Tannerellaceae bacterium | reverse complement strand
CCGATGGGGCAGTTCATCAAGCTGAGCGACTCGGTCAATGTGCGGGTAAACGGCATTATGAAGGATATTAAAAATTCGGTCATCCCCTATGCCGACGTCATTGTCAACATACGCCACGTCCGCCATTTTAACGGAACCCTCGATACGGAAGGCGGAGACAATGCCGCCGGTTTGCAGGTGTTCATCCAAACAACACCCGGAAGCGACATACATTCAAAAGCGGAAGAAATTACCGAATACATGAAGGAGATATTCTGGATATATGAGCAAGGCGTCTGGCAAAAGGTGATATTTACGCCGCTGAAGGATATTTATTTCTCCAAGGTTCATTCCCTCGTCGGCGATTTGCGGCAGGGCAACTGGACGTTCGTTATCGTATTCATGTTTGTCGGTATCCTGATACTGGCTTTTGCCGTTATCAATTACGTCAACCTTACCGTGGCGCAAACGGGTTTGCGGGCAAAGGAGATGGCTACCCGCAGGCTGCTGGGGTCGTCGCGCGGCGAACTGTTTGCCCGCCTGATGCTGGAGTCTGTAGCGCTTTGCTCCGTTTCGTTCCTGATGGGTTTGCTGCTGGCCTTTGCCGCCTTGCCCTTTGCCAACAAGCTGCTGAAGGCTACGATAGACCTCGGAGGGTTCTTTACCCCGGCGCATACGCTGGCAATTGCCGGCGTGGTTTTGGCGACAGGCATGATAGCCGGACTGCTTCCGGCTGTCGTTATTTCTCGCTTCAAGCCGATAGATGTGGTGCGGGGCAGCTTCCGGATGAAGACGAAGATGGTTTTTGGCAAAGTATTCATCACCTTCCAAAACGTAATTACTATCATGCTGCTGGTTGCGTCTATCACCATGATATTGCAAATCAAACACATGATAAGCGCTCCCCTGGGGTACACTACCGCCAACAGGCTGTATGTGCCGACCTATCAGTTCGAAAGTCGCGAGAAAATCAATACTTTCGTAAACGAAACGCGCCAACTGGCTTCGGTTAAGCGGGCAGGCTATTCGCAGGGCGTGCCTTTTGACAGGGGAAACAACTTTACGGTGGTGTTTGAAGGGAAAAATATTTCGTTCCAGGTATTAACGGGCGATACCACATTTTTCAATATGCTGGAATTGGAAATACTTCGCCGTAACTATCCGACAGAGGGCGGACGGGTTTTCCTGGACGAACAGGCCATGCTGGAAACCGGCTTGCCGATGGATGCGACCGAGGCTAAACTTTGGGAGTGGGCAAATCCACTCTCCATTGCCGGCGTGGTGCGCAACTTCCAGTTGAGCAATATCACGTATGGAAAGAATCCGGTTGTCATCCAGCTTGAGAAGGAGGAAGATTTCTATCCTTGGAACGTTTTGATAGAAACCCAGGGCAGCCTCGTTACGGCTCGCAACCAGGTGAAGGAAATCTTTGAACGCATCGCGCAGGTTGAATTTACAGGCAAGTATACCGACGAGCAGATAGAAGAATCGTATGCCGAGCAGCAGCAGATGGCCAACCTGGTGATTGTCTTTGCCGTGATAGCCATCATTATCTCGTTTCTGGGGCTGCTGGCCATGTCTACCTGTTTTATCCGGCAGCGTTCGCGCGAGGTGGCCGTGCGTAAGGTATTCGGCTCGTCCAATGCCGAGGTACTGGCAAAGCTTATCTCCACGTTTATGACGTATGCAGGCATTGCCTTTGTAATAGCCACGCCGGTTATCTGGTATATCATGAACCGGTGGATAGCGGCCTACAGCTACCGCATACCCCTGTATCCGGCTATATTTATAACTGCCGGCCTGTTCTGCCTGGCGGTAGCCTTTGTCACGGTATTTTTCCAAAGCTACCGGGCAACTAACGAGAATCCGGTAAAGAATATAAAAGCAGAATAAAAACCGGGATTACAACGTTTCAGGGGAGAAACCGGAGCGGCTCCGGTTTCTCCCCTGAAAATATCCGGCCAAAAGCCCGCGAATCATGTCATTTCACAAATGGAACAAGCTTTGCCGTTAGATCGGGTATCGGTATGTCTTTATCCAACGGAAACATAGGGCGATCGATGCGTTTATAAGGTAAATTAGGTAAATCCTGGTTTACGCCGCCTAAGGTAAGCGCCATCATCCAGTCTGCCTGTATATCATATAATTCGGGAACCAGATATCCCAGTTTTACAACTACAATATCAGCTTTCGCAAGGTCTATAGCATGTTTGGTAAACTCTCTCACATAATGGAAGCCTTTACGTTTTTCGGTTACAATAACATAGATATTGCCAACCTTTACGACTACTTCTTTATTATCCGGATTATCCAAACAGATAGAAGTAACGGTACCCGACAGCTTTACAGGGGGAGAATAGCGATTATCCACAGCAGCGCCGGCCGTACCTTCCACTTTATTACCCACGCCGGCCTTTACGGCTTTAGCAACAAATTCGGCGCCAGGGATAGAGGCGTATACTAACATCTTACCATTGCCGGACTTAAACTCCGGCCGTTTCAATAATTCGGTAATCGTCCAGGTTACGTCTCCGGCGCCTCCGGCCGTTGGATTATCGCCCATATCGCTGATAAAATAAGGCTTTTTCGTACTGGCTATCGCTTTTTCCAAACATACATCCAATGGAGCGGTGGGAGCGACAAATTCAAACAACCGGCGTACGCTCCAGAAATAATGCGCCAGATATTCCGCCGTACGGACAACCATCTCCCTGTCGTCGCCGTAAGCCATAACAACGGCATGATTACGGGGTTCGTCGGCCCAGGCATATCCAATCCAGATTGCGGCGTCGGTTACGCCTACTTGTTTAGTAGCCGGATCGATAGCTCCGTAAAGCGATTTGCCCGGTTCTACGCGCGTGCTTGTTTGTTCTCCCGGTAGCAGGATAGGTATCGGAATCCAGGCTTTATATTCAGGACGTCCTTTCCCTGATTCCAGGCGGTCGACCAGATTGACTACCGCCCGTTCCTTAGATTCCATCGAATCCTCATGCGGAGCTAAACGATAACATGTAATTAAGTCTGTGTTTTCAGCCAATCGCCAGGTTACGTTTCCATGCAAGTCCATACAAGTAGAAATGAGGGCGTCTTTACCCAGTACTTCGCGCACTTTCAATATAAAGTCGCCTTCGGGATCGTCCAGCCCTACCACGCTCATCGCTCCATGAATATCAAAAAACAAGGCGTCGTACGGCGCGTTTGCTTTCAGTAAATCCAGTATTTGGTTCGTAAGCGATTCGTATGTTTCCATTGTTAACGCACCGCCGGGGGTTGCGCTGGCGACCATAGCCGGAAACCATTCGGCTTTATCGCGCATAGGAGCGCCTTCGCGCAAAAAAGGATACGAGTTTAGGAGCGCTTCGCCCGTTTTTTTACGAAAAGCATCTTCGGTGGTTCTGGCGGGAGAGAACGTACTGCATTCAATCGCTATTCCGGCTATGGCAATACGCGGTTTTTTCTGTGCGAAAGAGAAGGATATCATTCCGGTAAGGAAAAAGGTCGTTAAAATTAATAATCGTAATTTCATTGTATACTTGTTTATTTGTATTTGGTGTTAAATTAGTCGCAATGTTTCTACCGGGAAGCAGAAATATGAATAAAAAATCAAGGAGACCTTTTAAAGATCTCCTTTAGGCGCTGTTCGAAAAATAAACCTTTCAAATTTATGGGAACGGATAGTTTATGTTCGAACAGCGCCTTATTAAAAACAGATTAGGCGCTATCCGAAAAATAAACCTTCCAAATTTACGGGAAATGTTTTTTGCCGAACAAAGCCTGCAAATGTGCGCATACCGGAGTATGTACGTATTTTCAGGCTGAAGAATGGCGGAAAACAGCGCCATAAACGGATGGTTTATGTTCGAATAGCGCCTTCGATTTACTTAATATCTCCTGGAGTTATATCCTCCGCCGCCGCCTCTGTTGCCGCCGCCGCCTCTATTGCCGCCGCCTCTGTTGAAGCCGCCTCCACCGCCGCTTCTGCGATCTTCACGCGGCTTGGCAATACTTACGGAAATATTTTTTCCGTCATATTCAGCTTCGTTAAGTTCGTCAATTGCTTTTTGTCCTTCGCCGTCATTAGCCATCTCAACGAATCCAAAACCTCTTGATTTCCCCGTTTCCCTATCGGTGATAACTTTAGCAGAGGTTACGTCTCCATATTCGCTAAATAATTCTGTTAAGTCAGCATCTGTTACGCCAAAACTTAAATTCGAAATGTAAATGTTCATTCTTTTTTTATTAAATAATTATAGTTAAGAGGATTTTTTATCCTCATATTGTATGTTTATAGCATTTAAATCACGGATTCCGCGTTCAAGCTCAAAAGTCACCACATTTCCTTCTTTGATGTCTTTAGGAGCTGCGCTAATGTGGAAAAAATATTTTTTCACACTATTCAAATCCTTTATAAAACCATATCCTTTTGCTTCGTTATAAAATTCCACTCTTCCCGTATAGGCAAAATTATCTTCCATATCTTCTTTTTTAGGTACTGAAATAACGATGCTGTTCAAATCTGTTTTATTTTTTACCGTCGATTCCGGCGGAACTGAAGTTATCATACCATTTTCATCCACATAGGCAAGCATTTCCTCCAATGAAGCGCCTTTATTGTTATTGCTTTTTCTGTCTTCTTTACGCTTTTGCTTTTCTTGACGTTTAGACTGTTTCTTTTTTTCGTTGTCTCTTTTATTTGTAGACGCGGGTCTTGCCATGTAATTTTTTTTAATTTATATATATACTACTAAGGAGCCATCTTTTGATTTCTCCAAAGATGCGCCTTTAAACAAAAAAGTTAAAAAGTTCGATATCTACGTTGGAACAATCCGGTAATAAGCCGGAAATATTGCAAAGGAGAGAAAGATCAAAATGAACTTACTTGTCTCTCCACAAAGATATGTATTTTTTTGGATTGAATAATATTTTCAAAAATATATCAGCATTTCAGTCGTGAAATTCGCCTCCATATCCATAAACGTATCGCTTTTTGACAAAACCGGCAAGAATGATCTTCTGGCGTACTTCGCCGGCTATACGTTCCGAACAGGCAAGTACGTCAAACGTATATGTATCTCCGTAATTACGTATAACCTTTTCCATATCTTTCTCGCCTGAAAGAAAATAACCCGAATCAGGCATATACTCTTCAAAATTACGGAAGATATTTTTCATATAGAAATTCAGCCCGTAAAGGTTATGATACTGCTTCAGGTTGTTCATCACATACGTATTGTTTTTGTGTAACGGATATTCTTTCAATATCCGCTCGGCAAACAGGCGCGAAGAACTACCTTTCCTGACGCCCCGCATCACAACGCCGTCGATTACCAGATTAATAGAGAATATCAGGAAGATAGTAGCATAAAGCATTTTGATATTTATCTTCTTTCTCATTTGATAAAACGCCGTAATCAAAGCTACTAAAACAACCGGCAATATAGATATTGCAACCCAGCAGGGCGAATCAAAAGACGACGCCGCAATCTTTACGGCGTCCAAAACAGACGCCTTATCCGTATATTGACCTACGATGGTAACCGGATTGATCGCTCCCGTCATTGCGAGGGTAACGACAAGTAATACGGCTGTTATTATCAAGGCTAAAAAGCCGGCAAATATACGGGTTACCAACATTCGGTATTCGGTTATATAAATAGTATACCGCGCCAGGAATATGGCTATAAACGGATATGCCGGCATCAGGTATACGCTTCGTTTACTGGAGGGTATCGAGTAGAAAAAGAGAATACATACCAGGGCCGCCAAACTGAAAAGCTTTATCTTTTCCATAGAACGGATACCGGTCCATGCATCTTTCAGTATTTGTTTGAACGATTTTTCAGGCCAGCGGAACTTCTGGCCGAACAGGGAAAAGCAAAAGAACAGCGTCCAGGGAATAAAGCCGGCTAATAATGTTATAAAGTTATACCATACGCCATTCTCATGCCCTAAATCATACGTAATATCCGGATTATTTATATGAAAAAAACGTCCGAAATTCTCTGCCGTAACAACATCAAGAAACGCGTCGCCTCCCTGTTTCCAAGCGGCAGTATACCATATCAGCGGCAGAAAACAAGAGGATACGCCGGTATAAAGTAAAACTTTAAAAACGGTAAGTAACCGGTGTTTTCCCAATATCAGCAGATATACGCCGAAAACAAACAGCGGCAGGATAATACCTGCCGGCCCCTTTGTCAGCGCCGCGCATCCCAACAGAAAGGGAATAGCAATTGGTAAGCCTTTTAATTGCAACCTGTTTTCCCATCGGTACAGCATATAGAGGCCCAGTACCATAAACATGGTAAGCAACATATCTACCCGGGTGGTCATCCCAGCCCTGTGTATTTCAAAACAAGTAAGCAACAATAATGTGGCTATGAATGCTTCCTGAAACTTTATCCGTTCGCCAAAGAAAAACAACGTGAATCCTACCAATACAATAAAAGCCAGCGCCGACGGCAGGCGAGCCGTAAATTCGGATACATATCCCTGCGGAAGGGAAAAGGCTGCCATCAACCAATGCGCCATAGGGGGTTTGTATGCAAACTCGTTGGCATACGCTTCAGGTAAAATCCAATTGCCCGATTCAAGCATTGAAATAGCCACGGCAGCTTCGCGAGGTTCGCCCTTCGTCGAAAAATCGCCCATACCAATCCAGGGTAAAACAGACAGAGCGCAAATGATAACCACCATAGTAATTGGTTTCCGTAAATATAAATATTGAAGTGACGGAGTACGCATCGTATTTATAGCATTTATATATAGTTACATCCTTAACGATTCCTTAATAGCCGTACGAATCATTTCCGCATCCGGCTTGCCTTCCTTTAAAATGGAAAGGATCAGGTTTAAATAACTTTCTTTGTTACTGATACCGCATATCTTGCACAAATGGCTTTGCGGCAACATTCCTTTTTGGTTATAAACCAACAATATTTTTTCGTAATTCTTTGTTTCGGCATACCGGATAAACTTATCTTTTATACCGCTGTATATATCATGTACGTGAATCGTTTCACGTAAACCGTCTACATGTTCGGCCAATTCTTCTATTGTTCCGATTTTCCTGTCTACCGCCGTTTCCAATTTCTTTCGTACGCGATACAGGGCATGAAGGATTACCTGATTCTCCAAATCCTTTTCAAATAATTTAATAACATTTTCCTTTACCTCGCCGAATACCGATTCGGGGTCTTTCATTAAACGCCGGGCAACTATTTTTATTATAGATTCCAGCATCAATAGATTTTCAACCTCTGCCACATCGGGCACAAAAATACGCTGCTCATGTAAATATTCTATCTCGCCCTGCGTACGCCTGTCGCGATCTATTATTCCCATCGAATCCAGCAGGTGAAAATCGTTCAATTGGCGGAAAGCCTTAGTCGTTTCAATCACTTTCTGGCATCCACCCACAGGCTTCACCAAATAATCGGGGAAAACAAGCGGATACAAACGGTTATCAATACTGTTCGTACTGGTTCCTTCAACAAACAAAATGGGTTTACGGCTACCCAGCAGTTCAATATACAGTTCTTCGGGGAAATTGTCGTTATCCTCTATCAACACATAATCCCAGATATGGTTGTCGCCGTCATACGAACGAATCCACAGGCAAATGCCTTCTCTCCTTGAAGTAGCAAATTGAATATCGTGCGTAAGATATATAAAGGTGCAATCGGGACGCATGGCCTCTATCTCATCCCAAAGAACATTTTTGATTGAATCATGAAGCATTACCTCAGGCTCTTCAATTATCAAAAGAGCGTCCGGGCGAGAACAGAGGATGGCGCCGATCAGATAAAAAACAATCTTCTCGCCGTCGCTCATCCGTTCGGGCGTATAAGCTTCGCCTTTCCGGCTGGCCGAAGTTATTTCGATAAATCCCGATTTACGAACCAAACGGTTGAGGGGAAACATTCTTTCCCAGACAGTTTGTATCCGGTCTATTTTAGTAACCGGAGGCCTCAGACCCGGATGCGTTTTACAGGCTTCCTTATAATTGACGGCCGTATCAAATTCTTCATTCTGCAATTGTAATATCAACTTTTCACAGGCCGAAAGACGCGGCGTGAAAACACGTTTAACCAGTAACTCCTGCAAGTGATTGATTTCATTTGTTTCAATCCATACATCATTTTGCGTATTCAAAAACAAGGCATGCATGCCGGAGATATATTCGGCCTGTTCCCCGTAACGCTCCATCAAATCCTTACCAAAGGAGCTCTTCCCTGCCCCGTTTGCGCCAATAACAACTACTCCCTTAGCGTCTAAAGTAACAGGGATATTCGTATTCAACCTTTTGGGAAGTATAAGTTCCATACAAACTAAAAAAAAGGACTTACAAGTTATTTCCCCCAAAGATAAGAGATTTCTCCTTATATTATAAAGCCTCTTTGCTTTAATACTAATTTTATACGGAAATTTCCCATAATTGCTTTTATAATTAACAGAAATAGACAAACAAATATCTCAGGGCAAACGCATCTAAAAAGCCCCATCCATTTGGGCGCGTCCCCCGCAAAGGCGGGGGTCGGGCTTTCCGCTGCAAGTCCTCGCTCCCTCCGCTGCGCTCCGCTCGTTGCGGGCTATCCGCTCCAATCCCTCGCGCGGCGTCGCTCCGCGCCGCCCAAAGACAAAGAAATGGAAATACCCGGCAGTACTATCCCAGGCTCAGGGATACGTATCCCAAACCTCCAACTTACTATCCCAAACCTCCGAATTACCACCCCAAGTTTGCGGATACGTATTCCAAGTTTGCGGATTACTTCCCCAAACTTGCGGATTACTATCCCGAACTTGCGAATACGTATCCCAAGTTTCCGGATACGTATTCCAAACTTGCGGATACGTATTCCAGGGATTCGGAATACGTATTCCGAACTTGCGGATACGTTCTCCAAGTTTGCGTATACGTATTCCAGACTTGCGGATACGTATTCCAGGGGTTCGGAATACGTATTCCGAACTTGCGGACAGGTATTCCGGGATTGCGTATACGTATTCCAGACTTGCGGAGTACTATTCCAGGGGTTCGGAATACGTATTCCGGGATTGTGAATACGTATTCCGGACTTGCGTTATACTATCCCAACAAGGCCGGATTGACAAAACAGACGCATTTGTATCCGTTTGTATAAGCAATGAATTTTATCCTGCATGTTTCTCCTGCAGATGGATGCGGATGGTTTCCGACAGGCCGTAATAGCAGGGGGCTTTTCTCCGGGCGGCGCGGAGCGACGCCTGCGCGAGGGATTGAAGCGGATAGCCCGGAACGAGCGGAGCGAGCGAGGACTTGCAGCGGAAAGCCCGACCCCCCTTGCGGGCAATGTCACTAATATAAAAAATAAAATGTATCTTTGCAGTCAAAATAATAAC
>JAIRYL010000124.1 GCA_031267775.1 Tannerellaceae bacterium | reverse complement strand
GCGAGGGAATTCTATGTTAATCTCCAACTGTTTTGATGATAAATTTCCATATATTTTCAAGCTGTTGTTCTTTGCAAAGGATTACAATAGTCAACCTGATAAAGCCGCCTGTTTTTCACAATGGCAAAAATGCGGTGAATCAGCTTGTTTCTGACATTGTTAACGACTGCCCAATTTTTACCTTCCGCTATCTTTCGCTCATAATAACGCTTCAAATTCGCATCATGCCTTATGGCGGATTTGGCGGCCTGAGTCAGTAATACCTTGATTTGCCTGTCGGCCAGCCGGCTCGCGTGCGGCTTCGTTTTCAGACTGCTTCCCGGCTGTTTGCCAAAGGGAGCCATGCCCGAAAAACAGGCAAACTGACGGCTGTTCTCAAAGAACCGGGCATACGCACAAATGCTTCCCAGCTTATCGAAATGACTCATTTGGCCAATCGTGACGGGGCTTTTGAATGGATGGGGATGATTAATCATTCGGGGCAGATTGGCGGGTCGTATCGCGAGCCGGTTGTTATCTGCGATACGCATATTTGTTTTGAGCCGGCAGGTACTGTAAAGAAAATTGTTTTACTTCATTCCGGCATGCCTCTCCCTTTCAATCAAAAAAACGGGTGGGTGGAATGTACCGTACCTCGTATTCATGATTTTGAAATGATGCTCTGCCTGTATGATTGAGGGTTCTTTTTTAAATGATAGCCGATGATTGAGGGCGGGCAAGGAGCGCCTGGCCGACGGCTTGGCGCGTATTTTTTGGCTGGTAAAAGACCCCTCAAAAAAACACAGGTATGAAAATAAATTTTCACAGGTATGAGATTAAAAAAACATAGGTATGAAAATAAATTTTCATAGGTAAGAAAATTTAAAAACATAGGTAAGAAAATTTATTTTCATACCTATGTTTTTTTCGGCGCGTACGTATGGAATTTCAGACGGGTGCGTATGAAATTTCAGGCGGGTACGTGTGAAAATTCAGGCGCGGTCTATTTCTGCGAAAAGCGCTCTCTTTTGCGCAGGCATGTCCGGGCGTATCGGGGGGCGTATGGGGGCGGGGGACGGGTTCTTTGGGCGGCGCGGAGCGACGCCTGCGTGAGGGATTGAAGCGGATAGCCCGGAACGAACGGAGCGCAGCGGAGGGAGCGAGGACTTGCAGCGGAAAGCCCGACCCCCGTTTATCGGGGGGCACGCCCTGCATATCTTTTTCTTTCTTTCTTTCTTTCTTTTGGGGGCGGGTTATTGGTTGTGTTTCCAGGCGTGGCGCGTTTGCAGGTATACGGACAGGAGGATGAGCGCCAGGCCGGCGTAGAAGGCGGGGCTGAGCTCTTTTGCTTCGCCCAGGAAGAGCATGGCGAGCAGGATGCTGTAGAGGGGTTCGAGGTTATAGCTGAGGTTTACGGTGAAGGCGGATATTTGTTTTAGCACGTCTATTTGCAGCAGGTAGAGGCAGACGGTGCAGAGTATGGCGAAAAGGAGGAGGGCGGGCAGGTTGCGCATGCCCGGCAGGAGGGTTTCGGCGGGGAAAAAGTGGAGGTAGAGGGGCAGGAGGGCGGTGAGCAGGAGGAAGCCGGCAAGCATTTCGTAGAGCAGGACGACGGGGGATGGGTAGTGGCTGGCGGCCTGTTTGTTGGCGATGGTGAAGAGGGCGGCCAGCAGGGAGGAGAGGATTCCGTACAGGACGCCTGTGCGGTATGGGGCGTCGAAATGGAATACCAGCATGACGCCGGCGAGGGCGAGCAGGCTGATGGCTACTGGCTTGACGGACAGGGGGCGGCGGCAGGACAGAGGCTCGACCAGGGCGGTGAAAAAGCCTGTGAGCGAGAAGCAGATTACGCCTACGGATACGTTTGAGGCTTTGATGCTTCCGAAAAAGAATACCCAGTGGAGCGCCAGCAGGGAGCCTGCGCCGGCCAGCCTCCAGCCGCGGGGGGTTTGGAGGGAGGGGTATGCGAGGGCGTTGGGGCCGCCCCTCCTGCGCCTGTGCAGGATGAAGACGAGGAGCGCCGCCGCCAGCGAAGCGAGGAGCATGCGATACCATACGAGCAAGCCCTCGTTTAGCGTGATTACCTTGCCGAGTATGCCGGTAAATCCGGCCAGGAGGATGGAAAGGTGGAGTTTGACGAAGGCTTGTTTCATGGTTTTACGGCATGCGTGTTTTTGGGGGCTAATAGTGGAATTTCCCTCCGCCGAGAAATTCTCGCAGCAGGGAGGTGCCGGGAAGTTCTTCGGCCGGGATGGTGGAAAAGTATTTGAGGAAGCGCATCAGGCGGCAGGCTTCGGCATTCTCTCTGTCAAATTCGCGCACTTCCCTTAAAACAGGTTCGGCGTATGGGCGGAGAACGGCCAGTTCGTAGAGGAGGGCGCTGTTGAACATAACGTCGGCCGTTTCCTGGTAGGGGAATATCCATTTGTCTTCGCCCTTGCGGACGCTTGTCCAGCGTGCAATGGTATCTTTTGCCGAGTATCCTCTAAAGCGGTGATCGCGGATGATGCGGCGCAAAAGGCGGTTGTCGGTGGTAGGTATCCAGTTATGATTGTCGAGCGAGATAGCCGTGAGGGCCGATACGTATACCTTATATTTATAGCGGGCGTCAATATGCCCGGTCAGTTCCGGGTTTAGGGCATGGATGCCTTCTATCATCAGGACAGATTTTTCTCTCAGCGCCAGCGTGTCGCCTTTGTAAACGCGCGTTCCGGCGGTAAAGCTATAGGCGGGCAGGTTTATTTCTTTTCCTTCCAGCAGCCGGGCCATGTCTTGGTTGAAGTAAGGGAGATCGAGGGCGTAGAGGGATTCAAAATCAAAATCTCCGCTTTCGTCTTTCGGCGTATCCGTGCGGTTGAGAAAATAATCGTCGAGCGAGATGCTTACCGGATGGAGCAAATGCGTGATAAGCTGTACGGCCAATCGCTTGGCGAAAGTAGTTTTACCCGACGAAGAGGGGCCTGAGATCAATACGATCCGGACGCCCTGTTCGTAGCCGAGGGCTATCTGCTCGGCTATTTTTGCAATTTGTTTTTCCTGCATGGCTTCCGATACCATGATTATTTCCGAGGCATGCCCGCCCTGTACAGCCCTGTTCAAATCGCTTACATTGTCCATCTCCAGCGTGCGCTGCAGGGTGAGATGCTCTTTAAACACCTCAAACATCTTGTCTTGCCGGATAAACGGTTCCATTTCGAGGGGGTTGGCTTTGCTTGGGATGCGCAGAAGCACGCCCTCGCAGTAGGGAAGCAGGTCGAACACCCGTATAAAACCGGTGGAAGGCGTCAGGCAGCCGTAAAAGAAATTAATATACCCGTCCAGGTCGTAATACGAGGTGTAGGCCATCCCGGCGCTCTCTATCAGGCGGGCTTTGTCCTCCATCCCCCTTTTGCGGAAAAGGAGGATCGCTTCTTCTGTCCGGGCGCTTCGGTGTATAAAGGGAAGGTCGGCCTCTACAAGCTCTTTCATCCGGCTTTTAATTGCATCAATCGTTGGCTGGTCTACTTTCTTGCCGTTATGAATCATACAATAATAGCCTTTGGAAACGGCATGTTCCAGATTCATGGTAGCCGATGGCAGCACGTCGTTTACGGCTTTGGCCAGGATATGGCAGAGCGAGCGTACATAGGTTCTAAGCCCCGACTGGCTGGTGCAGTCTTGAAACTCCACATCCTTGGGCTGCCAGCAACGATAGGTAAGCCCCTGCGTTTTATTGTTTACCAAAGCATTTACCGGCGCATAGCGGAGCGGCGCTCCGGCGGCTTTATATAGTTCCATCAGGGAAGAACCTATTGGAACTTCGTGATACTGTTTGTTATTTTTACAATAAATAGTAATCGTTTCAGTCATGCTATTCAAGTTAATATGTGTAGATTTGCGGGTAAATGTAAGCATTATTAACCGGATACGATTATCCGCACAATTTTTTTTAATGGATTATTCTTTCATAGACTTCCTTACTCTTGTCGGTTCTTTAGGCATGTTCCTGTATGGAATGAAAATCATGAGCGAAGGATTACAGAAAGTAGCCGGGGAGAAACTTCGCGGCGTATTGTCCGTGATGACGACCAACCGCTTTACCGGCGTACTGACGGGCGTGCTGATTACGGCGCTCATCCAGTCGTCGAGCGCTACTACGGTGATGGTAGTGAGTTTTGTAAACGCCGGTTTGCTCACGCTGGCGCAATCCGTCAGCGTCATACTGGGCGCTAATATAGGCACGACGGTTACGGCCTGGATTATCTCTCTATTCGGATTCTCGGTAGATATCAGCACATTTGCCCTTCCGCTCATCGGTATGGCTATTCCGCTCATTTTTTCGGGAAAGAGCAAACGTAAATCGTGGGGCGAATTTATCATGGGATTCGCCTTTTTATTCCTGGGTCTCGATTATCTGAAAAATTCGGTTCCCGATCTTCAGCATAACCCGGAAATATTGGCCTTTTTACAGAACTATACCTCCATGGGGTACGCTTCCTTATTTCTTTTCCTTGCCTTGGGAACGATATTTACCATCATTGTACAATCGTCGAGCGCCACGGTAGCCATCACGCTTATTATGTGTACAAAAGGCTGGATTCCTTTTGAAATGGCCGCCGCCATGATTTTAGGAGAAAATATCGGAACCACCATCACCGCTAACCTGGCGGCTATCCCGGCCAACGTTTCGGCCAAACGCGCGGCGCTGGCCCATTTGATGTTCAACGTGTTTGGCGTTTGCTGGGTAATGGTTCTCTTTTACCCGTTTACCCGTATGGTGGGCTGGATTGTTACAACATTCGGGCCGGGCGACCCGTATGCGATGACTGCATTCCTCTCCACCCTGTCTCCCGACGTTATTTCAGAAATAACATCGGGGAAAACGCTTACAGACGAAAGCCTGATCGGTTTACAGAAACAGATGCTGTCTCTGCAGATATCCGTTTCTTACGGCTTATCTTTATTCCATTCGTTATTTAATATCACGAATGTGCTTCTTATGATATGGTTTGTAAAGTTCTACGTATATATCTGTTCCAAGCTTATCAAGTCCAGAAAAAACAAGGAAGAAGAAGAGTTCCAGCTCACCTTTATTTCTTCGGGGATGCTTTCCACATCCGAGCTTTCGCTGATGCAAGCTAAAAAAGAAATTGCAGTTTACGGCGACAGATGCTACCGGATGCTGACTATGGTGCGGGAATTGTATTACGAGAAAGACGATAACCAGTTTCTGTCCATATACGGACGCATTGAAAAATATGAAAACATAAGCGACCGTATGGAGATTGAAATCGCTAATTACCTGACGCATGTAGCCGAAGGGCGTTTAAGCTCGGAAAGCAAGGAAGAGCTGCGCGTCATGCTGCGCGCCATCAGCGAAATTGAAAGTATTGCCGACTCGTGCAACAATTTAGCCCGAAGCATTAAACGCCGGAACGAAGGCAAATCCACCTTTACCGACGAACAGAACGAGCATTTCAACCAGATCATATCGCTTGTAGACAGAGCGCTGCTGCAAATGAATAAAGTACTTCACCTGCAGGAACCTGCGCACGACGATATCAATCCTTCGTATAATATGGAACACGAAATCAATAATTATCGTAATCAATTAAAGCTCCGTAACCTGGAAGACGTAGACAACAAAAAGTATGATTACGTAGACGGGGTTTACTATATGGATATTATTTCCGAATGCGAGAAGTTGGGAGACTATATTATTAATGTAATGCAAGCCATTGTAGAAAAGAAGTTTTAGTATGAGAAACCGAATATCCCTCCGCCGGATACCTGTTTATTTCTTTTTATATACCTTATCCGCGTTAGGTACCGGCTGTTCAAATGAAACAATCATAGATACTAATCCGGATGTGGCAGACGGCGTAACCCGCTGGATTGAGCAGAAAATGCGCGACCAGTATTTATGGTATGACGAAATACCGGATAGCGACGTCCTGGATTTTTACATGGATCCCGAAACATTCTTCTATACCCTGTTGTCCGGGAAAGACGGTAAAAACAGAAACGGGGTACACTATCCCTATTCTGCCATCAACAAAAAGAGCGCGGCTTCAAAGGCATATATGGGCGACGGCTATTCGTTTGGATTTGAATATCAATATTATTATGTTCAAAATTTAAATAAATACGGTTTGATGGTGCTTTATGTATTACCATCTTCCCCAGCCTCGGAAGCAGGATTGAAACGCGGAGACTGGATATACGCCATTAATGACGCGCTGGTGCCAAATTCGGATAATAGCGCCCAATTAATGTCACTATTAGATACCTCGACGCCCCAAACGTTGAAAATAGGAATTGCCGAAAGAGTAGACAAAGAAATATCCCGTACGGCGTCTATCACAGCCCGCCCTGTGACAGACAATCCGGTGTTTGTTCATCAAACAATCTCTCTTGCCAACGGGCAAAAGGCCGGTTATCTGGTATATAATCATTTTACATCCGGCCCGGCAAGCAGCGAAGACGAGACATTTAATAACAGCCTCCGCAGCGCGTTCGCCCAGTTTGGCGCAGATAACGTAAGGGAGTTTATACTGGATTTGCGTTTCAACGGCGGCGGGCTGGTATCATGCGCACAGTTATTATCAACGATGTTAGCGCCCAAATCGGCTTTGAAAAATATTTTTTGTTATCTGACGTACAATGATAAGGTCAGCGATAACAGGAAGCCTGTGTATTTAAATCCGGACCTGATTGAAAAAGGAGTATCCGGCGCAAATCTCGACCTCGGCAGGCTTTTTGTCATTACAAGCGAACATACGGCGTCGGCCTCCGAAATGATTATCAATGGATTGTCTCCTTATATGGAGCTTATACGGGTAGGCGGTAAAACCGAAGGCAAGAATGTAGCTTCTATCACGATCGCCAGCGACCTTTACGAGTGGGAACTGCATCCTATTGTAAGTCGTTTGAGCAATAAAGATGGTTTTTCGGATTATTCAAGCGGCTTTCCTCCTACGCCGGGTTTTGAATGCGACGACTCTAAACAGAACGATTACCGTCAATTAGGCGACCCGGAGGAATATATTTTAAATCATATCCTGAATTACATCGCGTATGGAAACTTTGCCGAAAGCAGAACGCAAGCGCTTCGATTGGCCGAAGAAACGACTGTAATCCCGCTTTATAATTCCCTCGATTCAAAGAAAACAAACGGGGCGGTTATCCTGCCCGCAGATTTTTACAGGCCATGAAAAACCATTACAAAAAACTCGTAAACGGACAAATCATTACGCCGTCGGGTATTTTACGAAATCGCTCGCTGATAATCTCCGGTAATACAATAGCCGAAATTACGGAACGCGCTATTGAAATCGATATGTGCGAAACCATCGACGCCAAAGGAAACTACATTGCTCCGGGTTGCATCGATATACATTTGCACGGCGGAAACGGCCGTGATTTTACAGAGGGGACGGCGGCGGCTTTTTATGCGATTGCAGAGGCGCATGCCCGGCATGGCATGACGGCAATATATGCCACGCTTGCCGCCGCTCCGAGAACAACCTTTGAACAAGCTATCCGCGCCTGCGAAGAGGTTATGCCCGATTCTAAAGACGGAGCGCGTATCATGGGCCTCCATTTAGAGGGAAACTATCTGAATAAAACAATGTGCGGAGGACAAGACCCCCATTGTCTTTATAATCCCGACCCGCAGGAATATCAGGAATTAATAGCCTCTACTCATTGTATCAAACGATGGAGCGCTTCGCCCGAATTACCGGGCGCTATGGCGTTTGGACGATATGCCGCCGAACGGGGGATACTGGTATCATTAGCCCATACGGTAGCTGATTACCCCCTTGTAAAAACGGCTTTCGACGCCGGTTATACGCATGCGACTCACTTCTACAATGCCATGACGGGCGTGCATAAAAACCGTGAATTTAAACGCGAAGGTACTATTGAAAGTATCTATTTAATGGATGGTATGACTGTAGAATTAGTGGCCGACGGCGTTCATGTGCCTCCCGCTATCCTGAAACTTGTCTATAAATTTATGGGGTCTGAACGCATCGCCTTAGTTACCGATTCCATGTTTGCCGCCGCCTTCTCAGGCTCGGTTGAGGGAATCGACAGCCGGATTATCGTAGAAGACGGCGTGGGTAAATTAGCCGATCGATCAGCTTTGGCAAGCAGTATAGCTACGGCCGACCGACTGATACGCACCATGACGCAAATGGCGGACGTTTCCTTAACAGACGCTATCCGCATGACGTCTGAAACGCCTGCCAGGATTATGCATATTGCCGACAAAAAAGGGACGTTGGAAAAAGGAAAAGACGCTGATATCATCATTTTCGATACCGATATCAACGTCCTTACCACGATTGTCGAAGGAAAGAAACTGTTCAGCGATTGATCATTAACCCGTTAATCATTTTATCCCAAGCGCTTTATCGTATGTTTTCTTATCATTAATAATGCGGAGAGCTTCGAGATAGCCGGGATTATCATCATTCATAATCCGGAAATATTCTGTCATTTCATACAGATCACGGGCGATAAGGGCTTTTATTTGGAGTTTAATCAGCGGTTTGGAATGAGTATATTGTTCTTCATTAAATTCAATCTTCTCCTCTGTAGCCATGTTTAATAAATTTTGCAAGATATCGTCCGTTATCTTAAACGATTTCTTATAGGATTCAAATTTACGATATGTAGCCGTCATTTCTTTTCTGTTCTGATCCAGATAATTCATGGAAACGCGATTAACCAGCCCGGTTGCCACCAGCCGGCGGTGATAATCGGTAAAACGGGTCGTATCCATGGGTATAAATATATCCGGCATAATTCCGCCGCCGCCATATACGACCCGGTTATTGATAAGCGTTTTATACTTCATGGAATCGGGGAAATGAATACTGTCGGCGCTCATTAATTCGCCGCGATTATACCGATCGATCAAATCATACTGGTATTCTTGCTTCTTACCATTTTCGTATGGCCTTTGAATCCCTCTTCCGGTAGGCGTATGATAGCGGGAAACCGTCAGGCGGATCATGGAACCGTCAGGCAACGGGATAGGTTTTTGCACCAGCCCTTTTCCAAATGTTCGCCGCCCGACTATAACGCCTCTGTCCCAATCCTGAATTGCGCCGGCAAAGATTTCGCTGGCCGAAGCAGACGATTCGTCAACCAAAACGACCAGACGTCCATCTTCAAAGTTCCCTTTTCCTGTCGCCTTGGCTTCTTCTCTGGGCTGTTTGGCTCCTTCCGTATAAACAATCAATCGTCCTTTACCGAGAAATTCATTTGCCATATCGATTGCTATATTCAGATAGCCGCCGCCATTTCCCTGAAGGTCTAGGATAAGATTTTTCATTTCCCTCTTTTTCAGTTTCTCCAAAGCCTCGCGAAATTCATCAGTCGACGATATGGCAAAACGGTTTAATTTTATATAACCCGTCTGTTTGTCCGCCATATAAGCGGCGTCAAGACTATACACCGGGATTTTACCGCGAATAATTCTAAAAGCGATCAGCTCCGGTTCGTTTTGGCGCAGGACTTTTATCCTCACCTCCGTCCCTTTAGGGCCGCGCAGGCGCTTCATAATATCCGAGGTTTTCATTTTCACGCCTGCAATCAAGGCGTCGTCTACCATAATAATACGGTCGCCCGCTATAAGTCCCACCTTTTCAGAAGGCCCGCCCGCTATAACTTGTATTACATACAATGTATCCGTGAGCATGTTAAACTGAATGCCGATCCCGTCAAAGTTTCCCTGCAAGGGTTCTGTCATTTCCTTTGTTTCTTCAGGGTCAAGGTAATTGGAGTGAGGGTCTAATTTTTCCAACATCCCTACAATAGCGTCTTCCGCTAATTTTTCGGTATCGGTAGAATCAACATATAAATTTGATATGGCATATAACGCCATCGAAAGTTTCCGTGCTTCCCTATTCATATTGTCCTGTGCGGATAGTTGCATCGCCGGACAAATAACGAGTAACAGGTATAATCCGATTTTTTTCATTCTTTCCAGTTTATCACAAATAAATATTAATACAACTTCGTCTCTTTAGGCACAAAGAGGGAGATATCTTTACCGTATTTAAGCAGTTCGCGAACAATACTGGAACTGATATGGGTATGTTCGGGTTCTGTAAAGAGAATAAACGTATCTATCCCGGTTAGCTTACGGTTTACGTCGGCAATGCTTTTTTCATATTCAAAATCATTGACGGTACGAATACCCCGCAAAATAGATTGCGCCCCCGCCTGAACCGCAAAATCAACGGTCAGGCAATCATACGGCTCTATGCGTATGCGCGCGTCTCCTTCATATAAACGACGGATACTGTCCAAACGTTTATCAAGCGAAAAATAAGTCTGTTTTCTCTCATTGATACCAATAGCAATCACAATCTCGTCTACCAATACGAGTCCCCGTCGGATTAATGATTGATGACCGATTGTAAACGGGTCGAATGTGCCTGGAAACAAGGCTATCTTTTTCATCTAATTATATTTCTTCTTCTACAATCAGGTTTTCAATAATAAAATTCTGCCGTTCCATAGTGTTCTTACCCATATAAAAGGCGAGCATTTCTTTCACAAGGTCTTCTTTCTTCATGGTAACCTGATCAAGACGAATATCTTTTCCAATAAAATTCTTAAACTCATCCGGAGATATTTCTCCTAATCCTTTAAAACGGGTGATTTCAGGATTTTTCCCGGCGGTAGCCATAGCCGCCAACCGCTCTTCTTCCGTATAGCAATACCAGGTTTTTTGTTTATTTCTTACCCGAAACAAAGGCGTTTGCAAGATATGCACATGATTCCGTTTGATCAAGTCGGGGAAAAATTGCAAAAAGAAAGTAATCAGCAAC
The DNA here is from genome assembly GCA_031267775.1 of Tannerellaceae bacterium. Classification (GTDB taxonomy): domain Bacteria; phylum Bacteroidota; class Bacteroidia; order Bacteroidales; family Tannerellaceae; genus DFXE01. The sequence goes on along the minus strand of JAIRYL010000124.1, from coordinate 3,116 downwards.
AATCGGATGTGCATACCATCCACATCGGCGTCAGTTGCAATAATTACCTTGTTGTAACGAAGCCCTTCCAATCCATCGTCAATATTTAATGCGGCCTGCAACAGGTTGAACTCTTCATTTTCGTAAACAATTTTCTTTGTCAGCCCATAACTGTTTAACGGCTTTCCGCGTAAGCTGAATACGGCTTGAAAATTCGGATCCCGGCTTTTCGTTATCGAACCGCTGGCCGAATCCCCTTCCGTAATAAATATACACGTATCTTCCTGCTGTTCGCCTTTTGCATCGGTCAGGTGGATGCGGCAATCGCGTAGCTTCTTGTTGTGCAGGTTGGCTTTCTTCGCCCGTTCGCGCGCCAGTTTGGTAACGCCTGCAATGGCTTTCCGTTCTTTTTCGGATTCCAGGATTTTCTTCAGCAGAGCGTCGGACGTTTCTTGATTCTTGTGCAAATAATTATCCAGCTCTTTTTTAATAAAATCGCCGATAAATTTAGATACGGTAGGCCCTTTAGGCCCCATGTCTTTCGAGCCTAATTTCGTTTTTGTCTGACTCTCAAATACAGGCTCTTCTACTTTGATACTGATAGCGGATACAATTCCGGAACGGATATCCGAATAGTCGAAGTTTTTACTGTAATACTCTTTAATAACACGCCCAATCGCTTCCTTAAATACAGAAAGATGCGTTCCGCCTTGCGTGGTATATTGTCCGTTTACAAACGAATAATATTCTTCGCCGTATTGGTTGCTATGTGTGATTACCAGCTCGATATCAACGCCTTTCAGATGAATAATCGGATAAAGAGGGTCTGTTGTCATATTTTCGTTCAGCAAATCAACCAAACCGTTACGCGAAAAGAACTTCTTCCCATTATACATAATGGTAAGGCCGGAGTTCAGGAAAACATAATTCTTCAGCAGACTTTCAATATACTCATCTTTATAGGCGTACTCCCTGAAGATTTCCTTATCCGGAATAAACGAGATAAGCGTGCCGTTGGGTTCTTGCGTACCGTCAATCCCCGACTCATCCGTAATAATAGCCCGGCTGTATTCCACCCTTTTACTTTCGCCGTCGCGGTTGCTCTGTATCAGGAAACGGCTACTCAACGCATTCACCGCCTTGATACCTACCCCGTTCAATCCAACCGACTTTTTAAAAGCCTTACTATCATATTTCGCTCCGGTATTCATTTTACTGGAAACGTCTACAACTTTTCCCAGCGGAACGCCGCGTCCATAATCGCGTACTGTTACGGCGCCATCTTTTACCGCTACTTCAATTGTCTTACCAAATCCCATCATATATTCGTCGATGGAATTATCCAGTACTTCCTTCAGCAATACATAGACGCCATCGTCAGCATGAGCGCCGTCGCCTAACTTGCCAATATACATGCCCGGACGCAGGCGGATATGCTCCCTCCAGTCGAGGGTTCTTATATCCTCAAAATCATAACGTACCGGATTCAAAAATCTATTCTCTTCCATATTCCCCCCGATTCATCTTTCAATTTTTAAATCCTTCTTAAACGCCCTTCTTGTTTTATGATGTTCACGTTTAAAATAATCCCATTGCGCCTGAACGGCGCTATTCGATTCGAGTTCCGGATTAGTTTCTGCATATTCGACGCCTGCTTTTATATATACGGGAATCAGATCGTTGAACAATAATGCATTCACTCCTTTCCCCTGATATTCGGGCAATACGCCGGTTAAATATAAATCCACCACTTTCGGTTCGGACTTTAAGGCTCTCAGCAAAGAGATAAAACCAAAGGGAAACATCCGGCCTTTTGATTTTTGTAACGCTTTCGACAAACTGGGAAGGGAAATGCCAAATCCCACCACCTCGTCGTCGGCCTCATGTATAATTACCGTTATCATATCGAGTCGGAGCATCGGGATATACATATTCACATAATAATCTATCTGTTTATCCGTCAGGGGAGCAAAACCATATAAGGGGGCAAACGTAGCATTTAAGGTATGAAATATCTTATGGGCATATGGCCAAATTTCCTTCCTTTTTTTAAATTTCATCGTTTTCAGGCCATATTTCTTTTTCACAAGTTCGCCTATCCTCAGATGCTTTTCCGGTATTTCATCAGGTATGTATATTTTAAATTCCTTCCAGTCTTGTTCTTTTTCATACCCCATCCGCTCCAGGTGTTCGGGATAATACGGATAGTTATAGATCGTAGCCATGGTTCCCAATTGGTCAAATCCATACACCAGCATTCCTTCATAGTCCAAATCTGTAAAACCTAACGGGCCATGAAGCGCGTCCATCCCTTTTTCCATCGCCCAGTTTTCAACAGCGCCAAATAAAGCGTCGGCCACTTCGGCGTCGTCAATAAAATCCACAAAACCAAAACGCGCCCTTTTTTGCTTCCACACCTCATTGCTGCGGTAATTAATCAAGCCTGCAATCCGGCCCACTATTTTGTCGTCGCGATAAGCAAGAAAATAAATACTCTCGCCCACTTCAAATGCAGGATTCTTATCCTTGTCTAACATCGTCATTTCTTCATCAATCAAACCTGGCACATGATAAGGGTTGTCTTTATATAGCTCTACATTAAACTTTACAAACTTCTTGCGTTCTCTTTTGTTTGTTACCTCTTTGATTATTATACCCATTTCTAACTCCTGTTTAGCAGGGCAAAGTTACATAATAAATTCACTTTTAGTTCTACTTTAACAGATTAAAAAAAACCGGATAAACAGTTGTATATCACAAAAAAAATCACTATGTCAATTCCAAAAATCAGTCAAAGGCACATAGTCCCCCTGTCTTCATACTTCTAAATTAAGAAGGAAGGATTCTTCTTTTTCAAACGGTTGTTTGTTAACAAAATATAATATTTCAGTTGTTTTAACAAATAAAAATGTAAGCGTTTGGCGGGTGAAGGGTTTCAGTTTGATACGGACTGCTTTTTATCTATTCTCTCATTTGATGGGGGACGCGACAGCGAAGGCAGTGGATTGCCCGGCGTCATTTTGGTAGTAGATAGTGGGATCATAGTATCTATTTAGCACATGCCTCCTACATGCCTCCTATATACCTCCGTGGCGCTTCCTGTTTTTATTTGCGGCGGGTTTGGGTAAACTATGCTG
>JAIRYL010000112.1 GCA_031267775.1 Tannerellaceae bacterium | reverse complement strand
CAAATAAGCCGGCAAACAATTCCCAAACGGACTAAAAACAGACATTTCACAAGGATAACTAAAAAAGGTAAATATCAAAAGTATAAGTAATATATGGTCTATATAAGTGACATTGCCCTCGCGGGGGACGCGCCCAAAGAAAGAACTTGCGGCCTGATCCGATAACGTTTGACGCTGCCGATGGCATGTTCCACTCTTAGGCGTTACAAAAACGGCAATCTTATACAACCGGAAGTATTTCTATCCAGTAATCGTCCGGATCATGAATAAAGTAAAGCCCCATGGCCGTATTCTCAAAGCAAACGCATCCCATTTCCTTATGAAACGTACGTATCTCGTCATAATCGCCTTCTACCCGAAAGCACAGATGACTCTCGTTATCGCCTAATTCATACGCTTCTTCCCTGTCTCTTAACCAGGTAAGCTCCAACAGGAAATTTGTTCTATCGTCGGTTAGATAAACTAAAATAAAAGAACCGTCCGGCGCTTCTTTCCTGTGATGTTCGTTCAATCCGAGAGCTTTCTTATAAAACGAAATACTTTTGTTCAAATCAAGCGTATTAATATTAAAATGATCAAATCTTCCTTTGATTTCCATATTACTTGGTTATTTTATAGTAAACTGTTGTCCTTTCTCCGTTAGCGGAAGCAATTGGCAATGGCGTGCTTCTGCATAGTTTTTAAAAGCTGCAACTTTGTCGTAAGCCTCGGCAAAGTGCATGGGGGCGAATAAACAGGTTTGAATTTCGGTCACCCATTGTTCGGCGCCGCGCATATAGGCTGTTCCCAACCGGGGGTCGACAGGAAACATGGCCAAATCCAGATAACGGGTTGTTTTTGCCAGTAAAGCCAGTTCTTCCAGATACGCTTTTTCCGCTTCATTCACTTCTTCCTGGGTCGATTCATCCATCCAGTGCCAGTTATTTAAATCGCCCGCATGAAAGATACGCTTGTCTCCTGTCCGGATCAGGAATGATATTCCTGCGTCTGTAGAGCCAAACGCTTTTATAAATAAATGGGCGTCTTTATATTCATCCCCTTTTTTCAAAAATAATCCATCTTCCATTTTTGCGCGTCCTTTATGCAAGACGTCTGTTGAGAAAATATAAACGATATCTTCTTTCTGCTGTTTCCAGGTTAAGATATCCGGATTAAAATGGTCGGGGTGAAAATGAGAAGCCAGCACATACAAGCGGTCTTTTCGTTTCAACAACGTATCATGCACATATCCCTGTACAGGCGATTTACCGGAATCTTTATAATAATCAAACAGGATGGCAAAATCATCCGTTTCTATTACATAACAACTGTGATAAATATAAGTCAGTATCATTTTCTTTCTCCTTTTTATTATACGAAGATATGAATATTATTTACATATTACCCCAAAACCTGCCTGCTCGCATTTTTATTTTCAGTTAACCACAAACACGCGCCAGCGGGGAGAAGCATAAGCGCTATTTTCTATCAACCATAAAACCGCATAGGATTCGCCGCCGTCGTCGCCGTGTGAACGAATATATATTCTTGAGTTTTCGTCATAAAAAACTTCAGTACACCGCGGGTCTAAATCGCAAAATGATTCTTGTGGATATCAACATAATAAGAAGGCGTCTGGAAATAAAAAGAATACCTTTGCGGCAATAACTGGATAAAGAATAATGGCCGGACTTTACATACATATCCCTTTTTGCGCCAGGCGCTGTTTGTATTGCGACTTTTACTCCAATGTAGAGGCGAAGTACAAAGAAACGTTTCTAACGGCTCTTTTAAAAGAAATGGAGATGCGGAGGGATTATTTGGGAAACGAACCGGTTGAAACAATTTATATGGGAGGAGGTACTCCGTCGCAACTGGCTGCCGACGACTTGCGGCGGATATTTGATAAGATTTACAGCCTGTTTTCTATAAAAGGAGAAATAGAAGTTACCTTGGAAGCCAATCCGGATGATATGACGCCGGATTATGTGAAATCTATCCGGAGGCTGCCTGTCAACCGTATCAGCATGGGAATACAGAGTTTTCACGACGCAGATCTCGCTTTTCTGCAGCGCCGGCATAACAGCAAGCAGGCCATACAGGCGGTTTCCCTGTGTAAGGAAAACGGACTGAACAACATAAGTATCGATTTAATATACGGACTGCCCGGCCAAACAACCGACGCCTGGAAAAAGAATATAGACGATGCAATCCGTTTGGAAATACCTCATCTGTCGGCTTACCATTTAATATATGAAGAAGGAACAAAACTCTATCGGTTAAAAGAATCGGGAAAGGTTAAGCCGGTAGACGAAGAAACAAGCCTGTCCTTCTTTTCGGCAGTAACCGGGCGTTTAACGGAAGCGGGGTATATCCATTATGAAATATCTAATTTTGCTTACCCGGGCAACCTGTCCATTCATAACAGCTCTTACTGGACAGGCAAGAAATACCTGGGGGTTGGCCCGTCTGCCCATTCATATAATAAGGAAAGCCGCCAATGGAACGTTTCCTCGCTGACTCGTTATATAAAGGGAATAACGGCAAACAATCCGGCGACAGAGATAGAAGTGTTAAATATATACGATAAGTACAATGATTATATCATTACCGGACTTCGGACGATGTGGGGAATCAGTCTTTCTTATATTTTGACAAATTTCGGTAAAGAAATACAAAATTACTGTTTAAGGCAAGCAGCCCCGTTTATAAACCGGGGAATGATTCGTTATTCGGATGACAAACTGCTATTATCCAGGGAAGGACTGTTTATTTCAGACGGCATTATGAGCGACCTGTTGTGGGTGTGATCTTTATACAAAATAGGCGTTTTAGATGACGAAAGCCCCATAATTAAGGATATCTTACGTATATTTTAGAGATATTTGAGTAAAAAAAACTTTGTTATATCAAACTTATACTTATATTTGTGCCGTTAATGTGAGAAGGTGCCATATTTGTATATCATATCAGGTTGTAATGGTGCGGGAAAGACGACGGCGTCCTACACAATATTGCCGGAGATGCTAAAGTGTAAGGAGTTTGTCAATTCCGACGAAATTGCAAAAGGGATTTCACCCTTCAACTCGGACAGTATCGCTGTTGCCGTGGAAGCAGGGAGGATTATGCATAGACGAATAAAGGAACTTATAGCGGCAGGCGAAACTTTTGCTTTAGAAACCACATTAGCGACGCGTTCTGTAGTAAAGTTGATGCAAGAGGCCCAGGAGAAAGGTTATTATGTAACGTTACTCTATTTTTGGCTGAATACGCCTGATCTGGCTGTAGAACGAGTGAAGATGAGAGTTGCTGCCGGAGGGCACAACATCGCAGAAAGTACGATTCGCAGGCGATATGATTCGGGAATACGGAATTTGTTTGAACTTTATCTGCCAACCAGCGATTATTGGATGATTACAGATAACTCAAAACCGCCGATGGAAGTGATTGCGAAAGGATTTAAAAATGATAAAAAAGAAATATTCAACCTCCGTGTTTTTAATAAACTTGAACAAAAGTATCAATATGAATGAACAAGAAATTAGAGAATTCGAGGAAAATGTGGTAAAAGGAGCTAACATCGCTTTTCAACGTTTGGTTTCTCAGAAGAAAAAAGAAAATGGAGAACTTGTTTTCTCTCGCAACGGACAGATTTTTCGCGTAAAAGCGGCTGATTTAGACAAGTCCGGCGTATGATTCTACATCTTTTAGTTAAAAAATAGAGAGCGTCCTTTCAGGGCGCTCTTCTTAGTAATATTTTTTATGATAAATAATCCTGAATCTGAATTATTTATCATTTCATTTCCAACTGTTTTTCTCAAAACATTACCCCTCCCAAATCCACTGCGGGGGGGTAGGTAGCGACGTATCCAAGCGTGCCGTCTTGATTGTGTGAAAAAGATGATTATCGGCTATGCCTCCTTCATTTGGTTATAATTGCACGGCAGTAACGCCTGCCAGTTTGGGAGTTTGTAATGTGGGGATTGCCTATAGGGTAAAACCGAGCCATAAGAAAGGTTCAACCCATGCTTGGCGTAAACTCTGCCTGCAGGAATATTTCTTGATTATCAATTATTATATGGATTACACAAAAATTGACTGAATATCAATAATTTAAAAATTGAAAACCGTATTTTTAGTCATATCGCAATTACATCCCAGTTATATAAGAATATGTTTGATTATCAATGATTTGGTTTATGAAATTCAATGTGATTTTTATTTTCAGTTACATCCCGGTCACATCTCAATCACATGGGTTTAT
>JAIRYL010000104.1 GCA_031267775.1 Tannerellaceae bacterium | reverse complement strand
GATCCATTTGCTAATTCTCCCTTCTCCCTTCTCCCTTCTCCCTTCTCCCTTCTCCCTTCTGCTTTCTGCTTTCTGCTTTCTCCCTACTGCTTTCTGCTTTCTGCCTTCTGCTTTCTGCTTTCTGCCTTCTGCCTTCTGCTTTCTGCTTTCTGCCTTCCCGGCCTCCCCCAGTTTTTAATCCCCCGATCGCCGGGGGCGGTTTAGTCGCCAACAATTATTTTGCCTCAATCGCCCGTTGCGCTGGGCCAAAAACAATCGTTTTTACCCGATCGCCCGTGATGTTGGGCCGAAAACAATTGTTTTTGCCCGATCGCCCGTGATGTTGGGCCGAAAACAATTGTTTTTGCCCGTTCGCCCGTGATGCTGGGGCAAAAACAATCGTTTTTGCCTAATCGCCCACGGCGCGGGGCCGAAAACAATTGTTTTTGCCCCCGCGCAGCGTGCGATTGAGGCAAAATAATTGTCGGCGACTGAATCGCCCCGGGCGACGGAAGTAAAAACCTTGTATTGATGAGACTTTTCGATGAGGTTCGGCTAAAAAGACGCTTTCCGGACGCAGTTGAAACCTCTTTTTACGGCCGCCGGAACAGTGGCCGGACGGCTTGTTTTTGAACCGGCGAGCCAAAGGCAGGCAGCGCCGAAAGTGTAACGTCGGATTGGCAAAATAAATATTAATAGCGCTATCTCTGTATGGCAAATGAGGGTTTTTTTTTACTTTTGCAAAGGAAAATCATAAAAATCGTTGTGGAATCATTTTATAGAACGCATAATTACTTGCTCGAACATACATCCTCTCCCGTCAGAAGATTGCTGATGGACGAAATTGACTGGAACGACCGGCTGATTGGGATAAAAGGCTCAAGGGGAGTGGGGAAAACTACGTTTCTGCTGGAGTATGCCCGCGAGTTTTTCGGCAGGGATAACCGGGCATGTTTGTATATCAATTTAAATCATCTTTATTTTACGGCGTGCAGCATCATTGATTTTGCCGCCGAGTTCAGGGCAAAAGGCGGAAAAGTATTGCTGATAGACCAGGTATTCAAGTACCCGGGATGGTCGCGCGAGCTGCGCTTCTGCTATGATCGTTTCCCCGATTTGAAGATAGTTTTTTCCGGTTCGTCGGTTATGCGCCTCAAGGAAGAAAACCCGGATTTATCCGGGCGCGTGGTATCCTACAATTTGCGCGGGTTTTCGTTTCGCGAGTATTTAAATTTAGCGGCCGGCGCCTCGTTTCCCGTTTATTCGCTCGACGAGCTTCTGGCCCGTCATCAAATAATAGCCGAATCTGTCTGTTCCAAAATAAAGCCGATGGCTTTTTTTCAAGACTATCTGCACCACGGTTATTACCCGTTTTTTCTGGAAAAAAGAAACTTTTCGGAAAATTTACTGAAGACCATGAATATGATGCTCGAAGTAGACGTGCTATATATTAAACAAATAGAACAAAGCTACTTGCCCAAGTTGAGGAAATTACTGTATTTGTTAGCCATTAGCGCGCCCTGCGCGCCCAATGTAAGCCAGTTAAGTAAAGATATAGAAACGAGTCGGGCTACGGTTACAAACTACATTAAGTATCTTACAGACGCCAGACTGACCAATATGCTTTACAACGAAGGCGAGGCCTTCCCCAAAAAACCGGCAAAAGTGTATATGCATAATACAAACCTGATGTTTCCCATTCGTCCTTCGGACGTTAATCTTCAGGCCATACGCGAAACCTTTTTTTATAATATGCTGCACAAAGGGCATAAACTGAGCGCGGGCCTGAAAAACGCCCATTTTACGGTGGATGGCATACAAAACTTCAGGATTGAAGAAGCGCTGCGCGGACGGAATAATCCGGATTTGTATTACGCCATAGAGAAGGCCGAAACAGGAGAGGATAACATCATCCCCCTGTGGCTGTTTGGTTTTCTGTATTAAATAGAGTGTTACTTAATATTTATTTTAAAAATGACGAAACAAAAAAAGTTTTTAACATGTGATGGCAATCAAGCTGCCGCGCATATTTCGTATATGTTTAGCGAAGTAGCGGCTATCTATCCCATCACGCCTTCGTCTACAATGGCGGAATATGTAGACGAGTGGGCGGCGGCCGGACGTAAAAACATCTTCGGCGAAAAGGTTTTAGTGCAGGAAATGCAGTCCGAAGGCGGCGCGGCCGGCGCGCTTCACGGCTCTTTGCAGGCCGGCGCGCTGACTGCTACTTATACGGCCTCGCAGGGCCTGCTGCTGATGATTCCCAATATGTACAAGATTGCCGGCGAACTCTTGCCTTGCGTATTTCATGTGTCGGCCCGTACGATAGCCTCGCACGCCCTGTCTATTTTTGGCGATCACCAGGATGTGATGGCGTGTCGACAAACCGGCTTTGCCATGCTGGCCGAAGGTTCGGTGCAGGAAGTGATGGATTTGTCGGCTGTCGCTCATCTGGCTACCATCGAGTCGCGCGTGCCGTTTGTAAATTTCTTCGACGGTTTCCGCACATCCCACGAAATACAGAAGATAGAGATGCTGGAAAACGAAGACCTCGCCCATCTGATCGACAGGAAAGCGCTGGCCGAATTTCGCGCGCGCGCATTAAATCCCGAAAATCCGGCGGCGCGCGGCATGGCCGAAAACCCCGACGCTTTCTTTCAGCATCGCGAAGCTTCCAATAAATTCTACCAGGCCGTGCCCGCGGTGGTAGAGCGATATATGAAAGAAATCTCGGCCGTTACCGGACGCAAATACGGCTTGTTTGATTACTGCGGCGCGCCGGACGCCGACCGCGTGATTATTGCCATGGGATCGGTTACGGAGGCTATCCGCGAAACGATTGATTACCTTGCCGCCCAAGGCGAAAAAGTAGGCCTGCTGGCCGTTCACCTGTATCGTCCCTTCTCGGCCCGGCATTTCCTGGCGGCCATGCCCCCATCGGCCCAACGTATAGCCGTGTTAGACCGTACCAAAGAACCGGGAGCTAACGGCGAGCCTTTGTATATGGATGTGAAAGACGTTTATTACGGCGCGCCGGACGCTCCCCTTATCGTGGGCGGACGCTATGGCTTGTCGTCCAAAGATACCACGCCGGCGCAAATCCTGGCCGTATACGAAAACCTGGCCTTGCCTTCGCCCAAAAACGGATTTACCATCGGCATTACAGACGACGTAACCTATACTTCTCTCCCGCAGGACGAAGAAATAGCTATGGGCGGCCAGGGCATGTTCGAAGCCAAGTTTTATGGCTTGGGCGCTGATGGAACGGTGGGCGCTAATAAGAACTCCATTAAAATTATCGGCGATAATACAGGCAAATATTGCCAGGCTTATTTCTCCTACGATTCAAAAAAATCGGGCGGCTTTACCTGTTCTCACCTTCGTTTTGGCGACGAACCAATCCGTTCTACCTATCTGGTAAATACGCCAAACTTCGTGGCCTGCCACGTGCAGGCCTATCTGCGCATGTACGACGTTACGCGCGGACTTCGCTCAAACGGTACGTTCCTTTTAAATACAAGCTGGAATGAAGAAGACCTGGAAAAGCGGTTACCCAATAAAATCAAACGGTATTTTGCCCGCAAGCAGATTACCGTATATTATATAGATGCTACCCAGATTGCCGGAGAAATTGGTTTGGGAAATCGGACGAATACCATTTTACAGTCGGCTTTCTTCCGCATTACAAACGTAATTCCGGTAGATCTGGCGATTGAGCAGATGAAGAAGTTCATCGTTAAATCCTACGGCAATAAAGGCGAGCAGATTGTTAACATGAACTATGCCGCCGTAGACCAGGGAGGCGCTTATAAACGGCTGACCGTAAAACCCGAATGGGCTACGCTGCCCGACGACGAAGCGGATGAAAAAGAACAGCCGGCCTTTATTAAAAAGGTGGTGAACGTAATTAATGCGCAGGATGGCGATTTGCTTCCCGTATCTACCTTTGCCGGCATTGAAGACGGCACCTGGCGGCAAGGCGCCGCCAAATACGAAAAGCGCGGCGTGGCTACGCATGTTCCCGCCTGGAAATCGGCCAACTGTATTCAGTGTAATAAATGCGCGTACGTGTGCCCTCACGCTTCCATCCGTCCGTTTATGCTGGATGAAACCGAACAGGCAAACGCTCCGTTCAATAATATGGTAAAGGCGATAGGCAAGCAGTTCGACGGGATGAAGTTCCGCATACAGGTATCCGTGCTGGACTGTCTGGGTTGCGGCAACTGCGCCGATATCTGTCCGGGAAACAAGCAGGGGAAGGCGCTGGAAATGGTAGCGCTGGAAAGTCAACTGTCCGAAGCCCCGAATTGGGAATACTGCGCCGGCGAAGTAAAGAGCAAACAGCATCTGGTAAACGTTAGCGCCAACGTAAAAAACTCCCAGTTTGCAACCCCCCTGTTCGAGTTTTCGGGCGCCTGTTCCGGCTGCGGCGAAACGCCTTACGTCAAACTGCTTACCCAACTGTTTGGCGAGCGCCAGATGATTGCCAACGCGACGGGCTGCTCGTCTATCTATTCGGGATCGGTGCCTTCTACCCCTTATACGCTGGGAGAGAGCGGACATGGCCCGGCCTGGGCAAATTCGTTGTTCGAGGATTTTGCCGAGTATGGCATGGGGATGACCATGGCCGTAGAAACCATGCGCAAACGCCTGGAAAAAATAATGAAGGAGGCCATCGCAAAAGACGACTGTCCGTCCGAAGGAAAAGAATGGTTTGAAGACTGGATGGCGCATAAAAACGACGTGGCCAGAACAATCGAGCTGGAAGCTAAAATAACGCCCTTTGTAAAAGCCCATGCCGCTACGTGCAATCTATGTAAAGAGATTGCCTCGCTGAGTAAGTTCCTCGTCAAAAAATCGCAATGGATTATCGGCGGCGACGGCGCTGCTTACGACATTGGTTTCGGAGGTTTGGATCATGTGCTTGCTTCGGGGCGCGATGTAAATGTATTGGTTCTCGACACCGAAGTGTATTCAAACACAGGCGGACAGTCTTCCAAAGCTACCCCTGTCGGCGCTATCGCCAAGTTTGCCGCCGCCGGTAAGCGCATCCGCAAGAAAGACCTTGGACTGATAGCTTCTACGTACGGCTATGTGTATGTAGCGCAGATAGCGATGGGGGCCGATCAGGTTCAAACATTGAAAGCGCTCCGCGAAGCCGAAGCATACGACGGGCCTTCCATCGTTATCGCTTATGCTCCCTGTATCGCTCACGGACTGAGAAGCGGCATGGGAAAGAGCCAGCAGGAAGAAGAGAAAGCCGTAGCATGTGGATACTGGCATTTGTGGCGGTACAACCCGGAACTGGAAAAGGAAGGCAAGAACCCGTTCACCCTGGATAGCAAAGAACCTGAATGGGATGCGTTTGAAGACTTCCTGAAAGGCGAGGTTCGTTACTCGTCCGTGTTGAAGCAATATCCTTCGGAAGCTGCCGAACTGTTTGCCGCCGCTAAGGAAAACGCCCGGTGGAGATACAATAACTACAAGCGTTTGGCCAGGCAGCAGTGGGGCGTTGAACAGGAGCTTTGAAGCATCCTAAGCTGCTGTATAAAGCCCGAAATTCAGTCGCTTGCCTTTCCCTCATGCTGATTGTTTGAACGCTCTTGCCTGTTAATAAACGATAAAGGTATGCCGAAAAATATGTTGTAAAACATTTTTTCGATTAAAACTGTTATCTTTGCAGTGGAATTAAAAAGGAAAGAAAATGAGTATGATGACAAGAAAAAGTGAAAAAAGTATGCGTACTTTAGAAATGTTGCGTTATCAGGCCGAACATTACCAGGCCATTGGAAGAGGGGCTATGAGCCAGCAAATAAATGCTCGGATACGCCGCCTTGTAAACCAAATCAACGCCGATGCAGTTAAAGCCTGACTGCATTTGTTAAGAGGTTAGATTTACATTATATACACAAAAACAGACTTCCGAAAGCTTTGCGGCAAAGGAAGCCTGTTTTTTTTATGTCTTGAAAGCCTGTCAATTCAATTTCCGAAACGCTATGGCTGCCCCGCCTGCGGGAGCTAACCGGAGGTTCATTTTACCGCCCGCTTTTACTTTTACCTTTTTAATGACGATGTGTTTGGGCTGCTGCTCGGAGTCCGGAGCGTCGGCGTAAATATCGGCTTCGTAAGCGCCTCCTTTTTCCAGAAAGTCGAGCGCTACGTCGTAATCCCGCCCGGTCCGGTTAGTCATCGCTCCCAGATACCAGTCGTCTCCTTTTTTGCGGGCGACGGTGATATATTCGCCGGGCTGTCCGTTCAAGACGACGGTTTTGTCCCATACGGCGGCGGGTACCTGCTTGATAAAGTTAAACGAAGGATCGCCCCGGTAAGCTTCCGGCCAGTCCGAAACCATCTGGAACGGCGATTCGTAAACCACATAGATTGCCAGATGATGCGCGCGCGTTCCCATCACCATCGGACGGCTATCCATGTGCGCGACAAATTCGTCGGCTCTTACATTGTCGAAGCCTCCGGGCGTATAGTCGACCAGTCCGGGAATCATGCGGGTAAAGGGAATAACCAGATGATTATCCGGGTTATCGCGTTCGCCGGCCTTAGACTGTTCCATACCGAGAACGCCTTCAAATCCAACTACGTTGGGATAGGTGCGTTGCAATCCCCACGGCTTGGAGCACCCGTGAAAATCCACCAGCAGATGATGCTGGGCCGCTTTTTCGGCAATCCGGTAATAGAACGCTACGCCCGCCTGGTCGTCGCGTTCGATAAAGTCTATTTTCATTCCCGCCACGCCCCATTTTTCGTATAGCGGAAAGGCTTCGCCGGCCTGATTCCATACATTGCGCGAATGTAGCCAGATGATTACCTTCACGCCTTTTTCGCGCGCGTACGCAACTACTTCGGGCACGTTTACATTGTCGCGGCACTGGGTGATATCGTTCCCGCTCCATCCGGCGTCTATCGTTATAAATTCAAAACCGGATTCGGCGGCAAAGTCTGCATAATACTTCATGGTTTCGGTGGTATACGCTCTTTCTCCGGCTTTGTTCAAACTGCTGTTCCACCAGTCCCATGCCGATTTTCCGTAAGTAATCCAGGACGTATCCGGGATGCGACATGCCGGATTCAAGTTGGTAATCGTATTCGCCTCGATAAAATGGGTAGGATCGGGCGCTACCATGATGATACGCCAGGCGCTTTTATGAGGCAGTTTGCCGGCGACGGCCACTTCCGGGTCGGTCAGGCTGGGAGAAAGAACGGCGTCGAAACGATGGCCCATCCACGATCCGGTGGTATTACACAGGTACATGCCGGCGTTATTTTCCAAATCCGACTCGGTAATAGCCATCCAGGCTACGCCCGCCACGTTCGTCAGCAGGGGCAATCCCACCAGATACTTGCTGGCAACGCCTCCCTGATTGGCCAGGCCGGATACGGGTACCTTGTGGTATTCGCTTTCGTAGCCGGAACGGAAATTAGGAAGTACCAGCGCATAGGAAATCGCGTCTTTAACAAGGCGAAATTCCGTTTTTTCACTTTTCAGCCGGTACTCGGAGAGCGCTTTCTGAGCGGGCACCAGGTAACGAAAAGCCACTGCGTCGTTGTAGGCGCGCGCTTCTACGTTCATCCGGCGGTTTCCGTTTGTTTCAACAATTTCGAGCGTCGCCGCATTAAACTTTTCCGATACGCGGCTGGCGCGTCCCGACAAAAGGGCGTAGGCGTCTTCGCCCGACGAAAACGTTTGGCCGGCGATCGTTACATTTTCGCCCAAAACCCGGCTGTTTTGCAGTTCCAGTCCTAAAGCGGAAGGCTCCAGCAACAGCTTTTCGAGGTAAGACACTTCGTAGACAAGATGCGCTTCGACGGTGCGAAACGTCATCGTCAGCCCGCCGTCCGGCGATTTTAATACCACGTCGTCCTGCGCCCATGTAGCAAAGCATGGACGTAGGATAAACAGGGCTGCCGCTAATGCGACAGATTGCAATGTTTTGTTTGGCATACTATTCTTTTTTATAATGAACCGTTAATATCCGGGATTATTCGTCCACCCGGCTACTTCGCAATCTTTAACCGGAATGGCAAAGAGTTCGTGCTTTCCTTCCTGAAACAGCCGTCCTTTATCGTCGCCCCTGTCGGATGCGGTATTGGTATTCAGGTTAAATTGGTAGAACTCGGTCAGTACCTGCTTGGCGATTCCCCACCGGCAGACGTCCCAGAAGCGGGTTTGTTCCAGCGCCAGTTCCACGCGGCGTTCGTGCCGGACGGCGTTGGTCAGTTCCGTCAGGTCGGTGGTAGTCGTTTCGGGCAGCGCCGACGGATCGTCGCTCAGGTTTCGCGCCCGGGCGCGTACCTGTTCCAGCGCCCAAAGCGCGGTAGAGGCGTCCTGAACGCCTATGGCGGCTTCCGCATGCATCAACAGCAAATCTGCGTAACGGAATATGCGGAGATTATAACTGGAATGTTCCCATTCGTTGCTTACCCGCTTGGCTTTGGGGATGTAGTGTTTATAGGAGGTGCGTTTGGGCGGCAATACGTTGTTCATGCTGTAGGGAGCGTCTTCTATCATGTCTCCTTCTTCAATAATCGTCAGCTTCTTGCGCGGATCTCCCGGTTCAAAGGCATTGAGCAGACTGGTAGAGGGCAGGTTATAACCCCAGCCGCCATCGGCGCGACTGCGCATCAGCGTAGGTAGCCCCGAACCTTCGGAATAAATCTGCGAACCGTCTTCCTGCAATTCAAATATAGATTCTATATTATTTTCGTTATCTACATCCCAGTTGCTGAGGAAATCGGCTTCCAGCGCATATTGGCCTTCGCTGATTACGGTTTTGAACTGGTCAAAGGCCTGTTGGTATTTTTTCTGATACAGACAGGCTTTCCCCAGGAAGGCTAATGCCGCCCCTCTGGTAGCGCGTCCGGCATTGTCGGGGCTGTAAGCGTCTTTCTGGGGAAGTACGGCGGCAGCTTCAGTCAGGTCTTTTTCAATGATTTCGGCATAGATAACCGACTTGTCTTCGCGCGGAAGCTTGGCTTCGGCCGGCGTAATAGGCGTTGTTATTTGGGGCAGATCGCCAAATTGCTTTACCAGTTCAAAATATTGATACGCCCGGAGAAATTTTACTTCGGCAAGCAGGCGTTCTTTCAGCGCCTCGTTCATATCGATGGTTGGAATTACCTGCAAGGCATTGTTGCAACGGTAAATACCCATCCATCGTACGCGCCAGATATATTCGACGAATTTATTGCCGGAGCCTGCATAAAAGTACATGACTTCGAGCGATTCGCCCTGGTCGCTGGCATTTTCGCCTCCTTTCCAACTGTCGTCGGAACACCAGTCGCCAAACATGATGGGGAAACAGATGTTCCAGTTATTGCCGTGAATGGCGTCGTAGCATCCTGTCACAACGGCAATGGCGTCACTCTCGGTTTTGTAGGCCGACTCGTTGCTTAACACGCCTTCCATCGGGACGTCGATGAAGCTTTCACAGCCGGCAAACATAAGCGGCAGGCAAGCTTGTACGGTTAGCAGTATTTTTTTGTACATTTTCATAAATTTTCGATTTACATGTTAGATTTCAACTAGATAATACCGTATGGATATGTCAGAATGTAACGTTCAAGCCAAACATAAACGTGCGCGCCGTGGGATAGTTGCCATAGTCGATGCCAAGAATATTTACGTTGTCCGACGATGTTTCCGGTTCCAGTCCTTTGTAGGCCGTTAGCGTAAAGAGATTCTGAGCCGCCAGATAGAGCCGCAAGCGCTTGATACCCCAGCGGTCGAGCTGTTCGGGTTTGAAGTTGTATCCTACTTGTATATCTTTCAGACGGACGTATGATCCGTTCTGTATCATATAGTCGGAAAATTTCTGGAAATTCCCGTTCTCGTCGCGCGAAGAAAGCCGCGTATGCGTGGCGTTGGGATTGTCTGTCCGCCATGCTTTGGCATACGTTCCCGCCAAGGAATTATATACGTCTTTTCCTCCGTCGTAAAAGATGCTGCTTGCATCCATAATGTCGTTGCCGTAAACCCAGTAGAAATAGCCTTTCAAGTCGAACCCTTTATATTCGAGATTGAGGTTGAATCCGGAGGTGAACAGCGGCAGAGGACTGCCGATCCAGTCTTTGTCGGCGTCGTTTATCTGTCCGTTGCCGTCTTTATCAACGTATTTCAGGTCGCCCGGCCTGGCGTTGCCCTGAATAGGAACTCCGTCTTTGGCATACGCCTGTACTTCGGCTTCCGACTTGAATATGCCGTCGGTTTTGTATCCATAGAAACGGGCTACGGAAGAACCTACCTGAGAGCGCGAAATGTCGCCCAGCCCTCGCACGTTGGCCGACGTAATGAAGTTTACAGAACCCAATTCGGTAATTTCATTCTTTACAAATGAAATATTTCCGCCTGCGCGGTATGTAAACGCCTCTATTTTGCCCCTGTATTCGAGCGAAAGTTCCAATCCCCGGTTTTCGATACTGCCTACGTTGTCCCAGATGCCGGCGTTCAGATCGGTCGGACTGGAATAAAGACCCGTATATCCGGGAACGGGATTGTTCAGAAGCATGTCGCGCGTTTTGCGCTGATACAGATCGATCGTCCAATTGAAATGGTTTGACGTTCCGTCGATTCCAATGCTTACGTCTTCCGTCGTTTCCCATTTAACCTCTTTGTTTCCGGGAATATACGTAGCCAGCCCCGACAGCAATGCGTCGCCAAACGGATAGCGGTATACGTTCCGAATCTGATTAAGATACGCATAGTTCGCTATATTCTGATTCCCGATTTGTCCGTATCCCATGCGCAGTTTCAGGTAATCGACCAGGTTGGAAGGAAAAAAATCTTCGTTCGACAGAATCCAGGCGCCCGAAACAGAAGGGAAGAATCCCCATTTGTTACCTTTGGCAAAGCGCGACGAGCCGTCTTCGCGGAAATTGGCGGTTACGATGTATTTGTCCTGATAGTTGTAATTGATACGTCCGAGATAGGAAATCATCGTATTCTTGGAAAAATCGCCGGAAGCGTCCGGGTTTTGCGTTCCCAGTTGGATGTATTGCAATTCTATCGCATTACCCGGCGTATTTGTGCGCGAAGCTATCAGGTTTTCGCGTTTATTAAATTCCATCGTATAGCCCAGCAACACGCTCAGGCGATGTTTGTTCAAAAACGTAGCCTGATAGTTCAGCGTATTTTCCCAGGCATAGTTCAGCCGGTAGATATTTTCGTTTTCGATGCGGTTGTTATCATTCTTTTCGCTCGGATTCACGTAGAAGTTGGGCGAGAATGTTTTTCGCTTTGAATCCCGGTAATCTGCGCCGATATTGGTCTTAAACGAGAGATCCTTCGTAAAATCAAGTTTCATTCCGATATTGGCGACGCCCGAATACTGCTTGGCGGTATTGAACGTGCGCGCCATAAGTCCCGCAGGATTCCCTATTTCGGTGTAGATAGAACGCGCATAGTTGCTATACGGATTGTCTACCCATTCAGACTCCGGTTTCATCACTTCCGTAATCGGGTCTATCAGGAAGACGTTGAACAGCAGACCCGAATACTGGTCTTTCTCGCCGGAAATCATATTTCGCGACGTATGTCCGGCAATCATGTTAAAATTGAAACTTACCACCTTGTTGGGTTGTACGTTTGCGTTGATGCGCGCCGAAAACCGTTCGTAGTCCGACGACTTGATGACGCCGTCCTGTCCGTAATATCCAATGCCGGCAGAGATAGATGAAATATCGTTTCCGCCCGTGACATTCAGGTTATAGCTTTGCATGGGCGCCAGGTTGCGGGTGATTTCTTCTATCCAGTCCGTACCTTTCCCCCGGATGGAGTTCACGTCTATCCGTCCGTCCATATTCGAGTTGGCGCGCGCTTCGTTGAAGATCATGGCATATTCCGTAGCGTCCGCCATTTTGAGCTTGTGCGCCAGCGACTGCGTTCCGTACGAACCGTCGAAATGAATGGAATAAGCGCCATGGCTGTTTTTGCCCGATTTGGTGGTAATCAGCACAACGCCGTTTGAACCGCGCGATCCATAGATGGCCGCCGACGTGGCGTCTTTCAATATTTCCATCCGTTCGACGTCGTTGGTATTGACAAATTCTACGGAGTTGACCGGTAATCCGTCTACCACAAACAGCGGGGCCGTATTATTCAGCGTGCCTACGCCACGGATACGCACGTCTATGTTTCCGCCGGGCGAGGCGCTGTTGGTTGCAATTTCTACGCCCGGCGCAATGCCTTGCAGAGCGGTAGCAATGCTTGGCGTGGCCGAAACCGTTATGTCTTCCGCCCGGACGGATGTAACCGAGCTGGTCAGGTCGGACTTGCGCACGCTGCCATACCCTACCACCACTACTTCGTCCAAAGCCAGCGTATTTTCTACCAAAACAATCTCGATCTCGTTCTTCCCTTTGATCGATACGTCTTGCGGATTATATCCGATATAAGAAACGGCGATGATGGCGTCTGGCGATACCTCCAGTTGGAAATGTCCGTCCAAATCCGTCATGATTCCGTTTGTCGTCCCTTTCTCTACAATATTCGCTCCAATAATAGCTTCGCCTTTGGCGTCTTTTACAAACCCTGTGATTTTCTTTTGAGCTTGTTGCCTGGCTTCGGATACGTTTTTTCGAGAGAGTACGATATTGACGCCTTCTATCGAATAGGTCAGATCCGTATTTTTCAAAAGCTCGTTCAGCGCTTCCTGTACGGGCTTGTTATTCGCTTTAACAGAAACCCTTTGCTCTAAATCTACATTCAGGTTTGAGACAAAAAGATAATCCGTCTGGAGTTCTATTTCTTCTAAAACCTCTTTAAGAATAGCTTTTGATTTGTTTAAATTTACCCGCGTATTTTGCGAAGTTGCATTTTCTGCAAAAACAAAACCGGTAAATAATAGTAATAGACAAATTGTTAATCGCATAATTCTAAATATATGGAGATTCTCATTGCTTTTTGGCAACGTCATTCCCGGCATAAAAATATTTTTCATATATTTGTATTGACTTTTAATAAATAAGTATGTTTTTATAAATGTACTTTTCCGAATCGGTAAATGCGCTAACATTTATCGATTCTTTTTTTACGGCTGGACTGGATTATTTCATAGGCGTCTGTATTTATTCGGGTTAATTAATATAGATTATGTTGGAATCTCGTTTACGTTCGTAGGTGAAATGAAAATCGTTCTGCAAAACGCGCAAGGCATGGTCTACTCCGTCTGTAATCCGAAGTTTTCCCTGATAGCCTAAATTCTTTACTTTATGATTGCGTATGATGATTTCCAGATCGTAGTATTTTTCAAACAGGCGCATGATTTCGTCAAACGTATTATTGTCGAGGATGATCAATCCGTCTTTCCAGCGGGAGGTATTGGCGTTGGCCGGTTTTATGCGGAACGTATGGCCGGTCAGTTCGGCCACTTCTCCGGGGTTCAGGTAAACGCAATCGGCGTCTTCGTCGCCTGTATGGATTTTTACGTTTCCGGCAAACAATGACACTTTAAATACGGCGCTTTTGGCATAAGCCTCCACATTAAAGGCAGTTCCTAAAACCTCTACGCTGCGATTGCCGGTTTTTACGATAAAGGCCTTTTTATCATCTTTTACCACCTCAAAATAAGCTTCCCCGTCTAATTCTACCGTCCGTTTCTTTCCCGAAAACAAACTGGGATAAGAGAGCTTTGTATTTGAGTTTAGCCAGACGGAAGAACCGTCCGGTAAAATGACGGAGGTACGGCTTCCCACAGGCACATCGATACGCTGGAAAGAGGTATCCCGGTAGCCGGACTGGTAAAGACTGAAGAGATAACCGCTCCCAATCAGCAGCAGGATAGCGGCAGCCGCTTTGTACGGCGCGCGGAGCGTTTTCTTTTTACGATCCGGTTGCGGTTGACGGGGCGGGATTTTGCGCTCGTCAATCATGAGGGAAGCGTCAAAATGGATTCGTTCCTGGATGAATTGTTTTTTATGTTCTTCCTTATTTTCCAGCCACTGGCGGATATGTTCTTTCTCCTCTTCGGAACATTCTCCCTGAAAATAACGAATTAGCGTGTGCCGGTCCATATCTTTGCTCTTATTAGTTAGAAAATCTCTGTTCTGTAATAAGAGCAACCGAGCCGGCAAAAATCCCAACTTTTTTATAAAATAGTTTTAAGAAAAATCAAAAGCAAGGGCAAATAGTCTTTTAAATCAGCATATAACATATCGTTGGCTTTATTGATATGGTAGTCTATTTTTTGCAGCGAAACGCCCATATCTGCCGCTATTTCCTTGCGCGATTTGTTTTGAAACCGGTTTTGGATAAAAATATCTTGCGTTTGGCGAGGCAGTTTTTTCAGGGAAGAGGTAATAATATCAATCATATCTTTTGTAAAGATTGCCGAATAGTCGGCCTCCTCAAGCGTCATGATACGGGCTTTGATTTCCCATTCGCGTAGCTCGGCGTATTGCTTGCTGTAGTCGTTTTCCACGCGCTGATGTTTCAAATAATTCAGGCATTTGTTTCGGATAGTCAATAATAAATAACCCAGCACATCGGCGCCGGAAGATATATTCTTTTTGTTTTCCCAATAATACAGGATGGCGTCATGAGTCATATCTTCGGCTGTTTGCCGATCGTTGACGTAATGAAAAGCATAACGGACAAACCGTTTATAATAGGTGTTATAAAACTGTCCGAAATTTAACGCCGGGTTGCTATCAAAAGACATACTGAACAGTATTAGAATTATATTACACGTTATCAAAAGCTACCTTTATACGGCAGCCCGGCCTCGACGGGCCAGGCTGCGCAGCGTATGCGAATCATGGGGGGCGTATCGGTTAGCTGCTCTTTTCGATTTGTTCCTGCACAATGGCGTCGACAACGGCAATGGCTGTCAGATTCAGGATATCGCGCGTTGAACTTTCCAGATCGGTGAAGTGGATAGGCTTGTTGAGTCCCATTTGGATGGGGCCGATCGTTTCGCCTGCGCCTGCTTCGAGCAGTAATTTGTACGCGCTGTTGGCCGAACTCAGGTTGGGAAATACCAGCGTGTTGACGTCTTTTCCTTTCAGTTTGCTAAAGGGATACGTCTTGTCGCGGAGGTTTTTATCAAGGGCAAAATTAACCTGCATTTCTCCGTCTACCAGCATATCCGGATGGTTTTTGTGCAGGTACTCAATCGCTTCGTGCACTTTGCGCGGGCTGCCCTGTTTGTCTGCGCCGAAATTAGAGTACGAAAGCATGGCTATTATGGGGTCGCAGGCAAAGAACTTTACGGCGTCGTGCGTCAGGCGGACAACGTCTATCAAGACTTCGGACGAGGGATGACGGTTTATCAGGGTATCGGCTATGAAGAACGTGCCTTTTTTGCAGATAATAATGTTCATTGCCCCAAAATGATTGTAGGAGGGACGGATACCCACAATTTCTTCCGCCATTTTCGTTACTTCGGCATAGCGGCTGTAAACGCCTGTAATAAAGGCGTCGGCTTCGCCCGTCATAACCATCATCATGCCAAAAGCGTTTCGGTCTACCATCTTTTCGTAGGCTTCGGAAAAGGTAACGCCGTTTCGCGTATTCTTTTCGGAAAAGAGCTGGGCGTAGCGGCTTCGCCGGTCGTTTTCACGGTCGTGGCGGAGGTTAACAATTTCAATATCGTCGATATGCAGACTTTCTTCGGCCGCAATTTTATGCAGACGCTCTTCGTTTCCCAGTAAAACCGGGATACAAATACCTTCGGCCTTAGCTTCGACGGCGGCTTTGAGCATATTGGCATGGTTGGCTTCGGCAAAGACGACTCTTTTGGGATTTTCGCGCGCCATATCCATCAGCGAGCGAATCAGTTTGTTGTCGTAACCCATCATTTCGCGCAGGCGGTTGGCGTAGGCGTCCCAATCCGTAAGAACGTTGCGGGCAACGCCCGACGCTATGGCCGCTTTGGCTACGGCAACAGACACCACTGTAAGCAGGCGCGGATCCAGCGGCTTTGGCAAAATATATTCCCTGCCAAACGTGGTGCGCTCCAGTTGATACGCCGCGTTAACAATATCCGGCACCGGTTCTTTGGCCAGCGAAGCAATGGCCTTGACGGCCGCCAGTTTCATCTCTTCGTTGATAGCTTTGGCATGCGTATCCAACGCTCCGCGAAAAATGTAGGGGAATCCAAGCACGTTGTTTACCTGATTCGGATAGTCCGAACGCCCGGTAGCGAATATAATGTCGGGGCGCGAGGCCATGGCCTCGCGGTACGAAATTTCAGGATTGGGATTGGCCAGCGCAAATACAACCGGGTTTTCGTTCATCGATTGTATCATTTCACCGGTAAGCACATCGGCTACGGATAGCCCAAGAAATACGTCCGAGCCGGCGATGGCTTCCCGAAGCGTTTGGATGTGGCGCTCCGTGGCAAATTCTTTCTTGGCGCTGTTCAGGTCTGCGCGATGCGTAGAAAGTACCCCTTTGCTGTCGCACATCAGTATATTTTCCTTTTTCGCGCCAAGCGCCATATACAGTTTGGTGCAGGATATAGACGCTGCGCCCGCCCCGTTTACCACAATTTTTACTTCGTCTATTTTTTTGCCGGCAATTTCAAGCGCATTGAGCAGTCCGGCGCCTGAAATGATAGCCGTTCCGTGCTGGTCGTCGTGCATAACCGGTATGTCGAGTTCGGCTTTCAGGCGCGTTTCTATTTCAAAACATTCGGGCGCTTTAATATCCTCCAGATTGATTCCTCCAAAAGTAGGCGAAATAGCCTTTACGGTTTGAATAAATTTTTCGGGGTCTTTTTCGTCTACTTCAATGTCGAATACGTCGATACCTGCAAATATTTTAAACAGCAACCCTTTTCCTTCCATCACGGGTTTGCCCGCCATCGCCCCTATATTGCCCAGTCCGAGCACGGCCGTTCCGTTCGAGATAACCGCCACCAGATTCCCCTTCGACGTATACTTATAAGCGTCCAGCGGGTTTTTTTCAATTTCAAGACAAGGTTCTGCCACTCCCGGCGAGTAAGCCAGCGACAAATCGGCCTGCGTACTATATGGCTTGGTAGGAACTACTTCAATCTTTCCCGGTTTTCCTTCGGCATGATACCGAAGCGCCTCTTCTCTTATCAACTTTGCCATCACAATCTGTTTACATATTTATATTAATCTAAATTAGCGTCAAAAGTAACAA
>JAIRYL010000064.1 GCA_031267775.1 Tannerellaceae bacterium | reverse complement strand
CCAATAAATTTGTATGGACAACAAATTTCAACATATCCACTTACAGGAATAAAGTAACGAAATTGGGTACAGAAGGAAATCCCATTTACAGTGGAAACAATATCACGCAAATTGGACAGCCGATGGGTATGTTTTACGGATTAATTTCCGACGGCGTATTCATGAATCAGGCAGAATTGGATGCAGGGCCAAGTTATAATCCAACCGGCGCCGATCGTTCGCGCGTTGGCGATAGACGATTTCTTGACGTTAGCGGGCCGGATGGAGTTCCCGATGGTATAATCAGTAGCGACGACTATACGATTATGGGTTCGCCTTATCCTGATTTCTATTATGGGATGACCCATAATTTTTCATATAAAAATGTGAGTTTATTCGTAAGTCTGTACGGATCGCAAGGCGGACAAATATATATGTATTCCAGAGACGGGAATAACAGTGGCAGAGGGCGCGTGAGAACGTTAATGTTTAACAAGGATTATTGGAAATCAGAGGCAGAGCCGGGAGATGGTTGGGCGCCGCGTCCAAATGATTCTCCAACGGGAGGAAACCGACTTGCCGGTAGCCATTGGCTTGATAAGGCGTCATTTCTGCGGATAAGCAATATCACTTTAGCGTATGATTTTTCCAAACATACGCTTCAACGCACAGGCGTCAATTCTCTTCGTATCTATTTATCAGCACGAAATCCATTCCTGATTACCAAGTATACGCTTTGGAATCCTGAAGACTCTAACTCAACCAACCCGTTACAACCCGGACGCGAAAACGGCGACTACCCATTGTCAAAAGGATTAATGATCGGGCTGAATATAGGTTTCTAATAAAAACAATATGTTAAGCAACAAAACATATAAAAATTGAATAAAATGAGAAAACATATAATCATTATCAGTTTATTTATATTTGCATCATGTCATGATTTTATCGAACTGGAACCTGATGATACCGTTTCGATCAATCAAATGTTTACTTCAGAGTCTGATTTTAGAGATGCAATTAACGGGAGTTACCATCCTCTACGAAGTCTATATAATAATTTCTACATTTTCGGGGATTTACGGGGCGACGACGCCTGGAAAGAAGTAACAAGGGGCACTGCTTCTTATCATTCAGACGTCTTTACCATGAATGATACCGAAAGTCTTTTAGGCAACACGTGGGAAGGTTATTATCAGATTATTTCCCGCGCAAATTTTGTCTTGGAAAAAATAGAAGAAGCCGACAAATCTATTTTTTCCAATTTGGACAGGTATGACGGGGAAGCCCGTTTTCTTAGAGCATTAGCCTATTTCGATCTTGTTCGAATATTTGGAGATGTGCCATCCGTAAAAAACTCGTTAACAATCGACGAGTCATATACCGTACGAAGGGAGAAAGTAGAAACAATTTATAATGATATTATTATCCCGGATTTGATTGATGCAGCCAACAAGCTGCCTGTAAGTTATTCAGGCGAAGATGTGGGGAGAGCAACCAAAGGCGCGGCAAAGTCTTTGTTGGGCAGAGTTTATTTAACCCTTGCAGATTTTGCAAAAGCTGAAGGTATTTTACAAGAGGTAACAACCATGGGTTATGCTTTATTGCCGGATTACAATGATCTTTGGACCTACGAAAATGAACATCACAGCGAATATATTTTCGATATCGAATATATGCGCGGCGGCTTTGGACAAGGCAATTCTTTTACGTATAATTTTCTACCCATGCATGCAGAATTTACGGCTATGATCGGAATTAGCGGAGGATGGGGAGGCGAAGATATTAATCCTACACACGTATTAGTCCAACTGTTTGAAACGTCTCCCGGCGATCTGCGAAGAGATATAACGCTGGATGCAACAGGCGGATTCATAAATACGAATGGAGAATTTGTTCGTTTCATTCAGGCGGCTACCTATTCCAAGAAGTATCAGACGTCGCTCCTCAACACAAGCGACGGTCATGCAAACTGGAAAGTGATTCGTTATGCGGATGTACTATTAATGTTGGCAGAAGCTCAGAATGAAAATGGAAAGACGGAAGAAGCTTTGACGCATTTGAATACCGTTCGCGTAAGAGCCGGAGTTCCCGCTTACGCCAATACAGGACAGGCGGACATACGGGAAAAAATATACAATGAACGCAGATTGGAATTATCGTTTGAAGGACACAGATGGTTTGATTTGATCCGTACAGGAAGAGCGCTTGGCGCAATGCAAAGCATAGGCATGAAGGAACATCATGTTTTCTTTCCAATCCCTCTCACACAGTTGCAAGTCATAAATAATGAGGAAATACTCTGGCAAAACCCGGGTTATTAAAAAATACAGTTTAAACAGTATGACTCCATTTTCATCTTACAATTTATCAACACGGATAAAATATATCCTTGTTTCAATCCTGTTGTTCCTGACGTACGCGCCCTGTTTCCCGCAGGAAACCTCCTGCCTGCGCTATATTGACCCGACAATAGGTAATGTTGCCCCGCTGCTCAATTCAAACCGACCGGTTGTTCACCTCCCGAATCAGATGACGAGGGTTTTTCCGATACGGCAGGATTATCTTGACGATCAAATCACCGCATTCCCTCTCTCCGCCTTAAATGTGATTACGCCACAGCATATTTTTGCCGTAAAACCTTCGACAGGTAATCTAACCGATACCTGCTGGAACCGTAGAATGACGTATGATTACGATTTTGAGAAAAACCAACCCTGGTATTATTCAACCTGTCTGTACGAAGACGACGTTACCGTAGAATTTACTGCAGGTAAAAAAACAGGCATATACCGGTTTACTTTCCCGAAAGGCGTTCGGAAAAATCTGCTTTTAACCCATAACTATGAAAATGGCATATATGGCGTTAATCAAAACAATGAAGTGACGGGAACGGAATTTGTCGTCGACGCTCACCATAATCAGGAAGGGAAAGCGTATATGTACGGGGTGTTATCGGGTAAGCCTCAAAGCGGCAAAGCGGCAGGCGAAAAAAACTGGGGCAAATATACTGTTTTAGGCCCTCAACCTGTTCCGTCGCGAATGAACGGAGAGAGGGCATGGTTCAGTTACGACGCCGACAGCCCGAATGTGATTGAATTTCGATATGCCATCTCGTTTATCAGTTGCGAACAGGCAAAAGAGAATTTTTTAAAAGAACTGAACAGCGTTACTTTCGATGAACTGAAGGAAAAAGGACGACTGGAATGGGAAAGGGCGATTGGACAAATAAAAGTAGAGGGAGGTACCGAAGCGCAAAAAAGAACATTTTATACAGCGCTGTACCGAAGCTATGTACGCATGGTGGATATCTCGGAATACGGAAAATATTACAGCGGTTACGACAAAGCCGTTCATACCGACAGTAAACCTTTCTATACCGATGATTACAGTTGGGGCAATTTCCCCGCCATGCACCCGCTGCGGATTATTCTCAACCCCCAAAGAGAGTCCGAAATGCTCGACTCTTACGTCGCCATGTACGAGCAAAGCGGATGGATGCCGGATTATCCGAAACACTTTGGCGACAGGGAAGGGATGTTTGGTTTTCATTCCTCCATTATGTTTCTGGACGCCTACCGGAAAGGCGTGCGTAATTACAATGTTGAAAAAGCGCTTGAGGGTATGATGAAAAGCGCCGAACAGGCTACGATGCTTCCTTCCCGAAACGGCGTAAAAGGTCCGTTGGAAGATTTTTATCACGAAAAAGGCTATTATCCCGCACTTCGTCCGGGCGAGACGGAAGACGATCCGGTTGCTTCCGGAAGAAGGGGGCAGGGACGTTCGGCGGTTGCTATTACGCAAGCGCACAGCTATGACGACTGGGCGATTAGCGAACTGGCAAAAGAACTCGGAAAAGAGACGGCGTATAAAAAATATGCGCCAAAAGCCGGCAATTATAAAAATCTATGGCATGAGCCAACCGGGCTGTTCCTCCCTAAAGACAAAGACGGAAACTGGATAGAAATCAATCCCATGTTTGAAGGACGCAACTACTACAATGAGAATAACGGATGGAGCTATTTATGGCATGTGCAGCATGATATAGCCGGATTAATCAATCTGATGGGAGGAAAGGACAGTTTCGATAAACGGCTGGACGAATTTTTCCGCATTCCGCTGCAAAGCACGAAACATGCTTTCTGGAACCGGTTCCCGGACATGACAGGTATGATTGGCCAATTTTCGATGGGAAATCAGCTTATTTATTTTGTCCCCTATCTTTACAATTTCACCGCCTCGCCATGGAAAACTCAAAAGTGGACGCGTTTTATCCTTGACGTATTGTTTAAAGACAATATATTCGGGGTTCCCGGCGACGAAGATGCAGGCGCCTTGTCGTCATTTGTCGTATTCACGGCGATGGGATTTTATCCCGTACAACCCGGTACGCCCCTGTATGCGATTACAAGTCCTGTATTCGAAAAAGTCAGCATAGCGTTGCACAATGGAAAAACGTTTACAATCATAGCCCATAACGCTTCAAAGACGAACAAGTATATTCAATCCGCAACCCTCAACGGTAAACCGCTGCAAACCCCCTGGTTTTCGCACGACGAACTTGTCAACGGAGGAATCCTGCAATTCGAAATGGGAGAAAAACCGGGTACATTATGGTAAAAACAAATAAATAAAAACAGTATGAAAAACAACAAGAACAAAAGAATAGAACTGTTGAAGTTCATCGTCAAGTACGCCTGTATGGTAAGTGCGCTACTCTTTATGAATAGCTGCAACAATGTTACCGGGCAGCCAAACATAGAGAAAAAAACGAATTTTGAATTAACCAGCAGTCTGTATGCCTGGGAAATACATGACGAAGGGATTGACCAAATTTTAGACAACCTCTCTATCGCGGGTATAAACTCCATTTATCTCATATCTCCCATGCATGGCGAGCGCAGACCTTTCATCGAAGGGTTTCCGGATGGAAGGGATACTTATTTTTTTCCTCATAATCCTGTACGAAAAGAATGGATGGCAGAAGATTCGCGCTTATATTTCTTCCCTGATATGAGTATGTATGGCAAAATTAAACCGCTTCAATCCGATTATAATTGGCTTAGCGATACCAATTGGCTTGATGTTGTTATAAAAGCCGCTCGCGCAAGGGGTATGCGCGTGGGAGCGGAAGTGTCGCATACGTATCTGCCTCAATCGTTATTAGATCGAAATCCGCAATGGAGGCAAATCAATTTGGATGGAACGCCCAATAAAAATCCGTGTATCAACAATCCGGATGTGCAGGAATACTTAATCGCATTGTACTCTGATCTAAGCAGGAATTATGATATCGACTATATTATGACTTGCATGCTGGTCTTTAGCGGGAACGGCGCTTCAAGAAATACGTCCTGTATTTGCCCGCATTGCCAGGAAAAAGCCAAAAGTCAGGGATTTGATTTAACGGCCGCGATACCTGTCATGCGCGATAATGGACTTGCCTATCCTGAAGTCGAACAATTCATGAAGTTTAGAGAGGATGCAACAACCGAAATTTATACGCTAATTATAGATAAGATGCATAAAGAAAACCCTGGAATCGAGTTCCGACTAAATGATCTTAACAATTGGAATACAGGGTTGAATTTATCTCGCTTAACCTCGCGCATAGGATCCGTTCACATGTCGACCCACCAGGAGCAGCATGGTAATCCCAATACTTCGCGAATATCGCGGATAAAATCCGTCAGGCATTTTGTCGGACCGGATATTCCCATCCTGGCAAGCGTAACAACCCGCCTTTTGTCTACCCCCGATATCATACTGAATATGATAAAACAGTCTGTTAACGCAGGCGTGCAGGGATTGGGTATTAAGCATTACGACGGTACGCCTTTCTCCCGTTTACGCGCAGTAAGAAACGGACTTCATGAAGCCGGCGTTGAAAGTTTCTCGCCCATTCTCGGTATTGAATTAGAAAAAGATATGATTCTTAAAGGATTCAGCAGCGATTTCTTCCTTACAGAGAATGGCGTCAGGCTTACCGAACCGGAAGGTACTGCATGGTCGGCCTTTACATATCAATCCGGAAAATATGATATTGCGGTTACATATACCGACGAGAAACTGGTCAAAGGTTCATTGGAAGTCTTGGTCGGAAGCAAACCGGTTGCCAAATGGAACCTTGCAGAAGATGTAGACTGCTGGCGCCGGAAGGTTATTCCGGGCGTCGAAATCAAAAACGGAGAAGAAATCAAACTGGTTGCATCATCTGCTAATTCGACAGAAGACAAAACAATTCGAATTGATTTTATAGAGTTCATCCCCAAGTAAGCCTGCATCCTTTCCCACGGTCAAGTTTGGATGCGGTAAACAACCGGCTTTACGCAAAACTTGACCGTGTAAAGTATAAATTTAATAATCAATAAACTGTAATATCATGTCAATAGGACTTCTTGCCCTTTTTGCTGTAATTCCTGTTATAGCTATATTCGTATTGATGGTTGGCTTGCGTTGGCCGGCCTCCAAAGCCATGCCCGTTTCTTTTCTTATCACGGCAGCCGTGGCGTTTCTTATATGGGAAACGCCTGTGAACTGGATATTAGCCTCAACCCTGGAAGGCGCCGTAGTAGCCTTTAAAATTATTTTAATTGTATTCGGGGCATTGGCGCTCTTATTCACACTTAGGGAGTGTGGGGCCTTAGAAGCCATCAAGCAGGGCTTTGTATCCATATCTCCCGACAGAAGAATCCAAGCCATTATCATCGCGTGGTTTTTCGGAGCTTTTATCGAGGCTTCCGCCGGATTTGGCACTCCGGCAGCATTGGCTGCTCCGTTGTTGCTATCCTTGGGCTTTCCTGCATTAGCGGCGGTAATGGTGGCATTGGTTGCCAACAGTACGCCCGTATCCTTCGGTTGTGTTGGAACGCCTACCCTTATTGGAATCGGCACATCTCTCAATACGCCCGAAATCATGGAAAAACTTGCGCGTGAAGGCATGAGTTATAGCGAGTTCATCCATCAAACAGGGGTATGGACGGCTGTACAGCATGCCATCCCCGGAATTTTGCTGCCCTTGATAATGGTTGTGATGCTGACGCGGTTTTTCGGCGAAAAGAAAACGATAAAAGAGGGTTTGGCTATCTGGCCGTACGCCATTTTTGCAGGGCTTTGCTTTATTGTCCCTTACTTGCTCGTCGCCATTTTACTCGGCCCTGAGTTTCCCAGTCTGCTTGGCAGTTTATTAGGACTGGCTATCCTGATATCTTTAACCAAAGCCGGTTTTTTGACGCCTGAAAAGGTTTGGGACTTTCCGGAAAGGAACAAATGGGAAAAAAACTGGATGGGCTCTATTCCAATCAAAGAAGACGTCAATACCGGGAACGTATCTTTATTTAAAGCATGGATACCTTATATCCTGATAGGGTTATTGCTGGTATTGACCAGAGTGCAGTTTCTGCCTTTTAAAAGCTGGATAACATCGGTAAAATATGTCTCTCCCGAATTATTCGGCACAACGATAACGACGGAATTCGACCCTTTAAACATTGCCGGCATAATGCCTTTTATGCTTATCGCCCTCATTTGCATACCGATGTTCCAAATGAACAGAAAGCAGGTAAATAGGGCATGGGTTGAGGCTTTGAAACGGATAAAAGGGCCTTTTGCAGCCTTGATATTTGCCGTCCCGCTGGTAAGGGTCATGATGCATTCAGGTACAAATCTCCATGAATATGTAAGTATGCCTGTTGCCATGGCGCAATCCATGGCGCAAGT
>JAIRYL010000061.1 GCA_031267775.1 Tannerellaceae bacterium | reverse complement strand
TGGCAAACATCTTGATTATCCAGCCACTTTTTCATATCCCTATCTCCATGCAAGCGGCAGAGGCATTCCATCCGGCTTGCAAAATCTTCAAACTTCGATAGCATCTTCTCGAAAGTTTGCGCTTCAATGTTTATTATTTCCATATTCATTCGATTAATCTCAAATTAACAGAAAAAAGCCTCGATTTAATCAAGGAGAGAGCGGAGAAATTAGGAATGAAAGCGACGCGATATGCACGGGAGATGGCGCTTAAAGGAATTGTCAAATCCCGTTTTACATTGGAAGAGCTTGACCTGATGCGTAAGCTTTCCGGCATTGCAAATAACCTGAACCAGCTATCAAAACGGGCTAATCAGGCAGGATTTAATCGCGTCGGTAATGAAATTATGGTACTGTTGGAATGGATTAAAGCGCTATTCGATGATCGCTAAGAATATCAAAGGAAAATCATTTAAGGGATGTGTATCGTATGTGATGAACGACGCCGCCAAATTTGCTCGAAGCCGAAGGAGCGCTGGCAGAAACCAAGCAGGATATTATCCGCAGTTTTGCCATGCAGCGTTCCGGCAGAAAGGAAGTGAAGCAGCCTGTCGGACATATTCCAATTGCCTTTTCGCCCGAAGATAAGCATAGCGAGCCGAAACTTCCGTCCATAGGAGGCGTTGAATTGATGTCTGAACAATGGCAAACATTAAAAGAAGGTGGGCATATTTATCTTGAAAATATAAACCGTAGCAATGGAGATGGCAAGTTCTCCTCCTGTGTTTTTCTGGACGAAGAGAAGAATAAGGCTCTCTTTAGTAAAGATAATCCTGATGAATTTATCAAATACGGCAAGTATGAGATGCGTATCCGGGATAAGATTCTGATTGAGAATGGATATGTGACAAAAGCTAAAGTAAAATGGCGGGGAACGGGAAGCTATGCGAACCCTTACTTGTGGAAAGAGAATAAAGCAGACGCCGAAACCGAATATAAAGAATCGTGGGATGACCCACGGTTGCCGAAACCTCCGAAAGAAGAGCAGAAGCCCAAGCAACCTGTCATTCAACAGAAGAATAGAGGACAGAAGAGGTAAACAATGCCATACTTAAAGTACGTGTTTTGGTAATATGTTGAAAAGTTACTGATATTGAACACGAAAATTTTCGATAAAAATCAATATTTTTGCGTTTAAAATCAATAGATGAGAACGATGAAACCTATCAAAGGAATGCCTCAATTCAGTTGGATGGAGGAGATACTTGCGCGGTTTGAAAGTACATTTAAATTGAGAGGTACCACAACTAACATAGTTGGTTTTGAGCAAAATCCATATTTGAAAGGGTTAAATTTATTTTCGGATATTTTCAATGCTGTTGTAAACAAACAAACGCTTCGGATTAGTTATCAGAAATTTGGAAAGGAGTCCAAAGAGTATATATTTCACCCCTATTTTCTA
Source organism: Tannerellaceae bacterium (assembly GCA_031267775.1). Classification (GTDB taxonomy): domain Bacteria; phylum Bacteroidota; class Bacteroidia; order Bacteroidales; family Tannerellaceae; genus DFXE01. Next base: position 7,175 of record JAIRYL010000061.1, on the reverse strand, counting down.
AAGCAAGATATAATTGCACGATGGCAGAATCTGGATAAAGAAAAATCAAGAACACGACTCGATCAATCATTTTTTGTTCCGGCTGATAAAATTCGTGCCAATAACTATGATTTGAGTATTAACAAATACAAAGAAACGGTATATGAGCAAAAGCGCTATGATGCGCCGGAGATGATACTTGAACGATTGGGAAAACTTGACTCGGATATTATGAATGTTCGGAAAGAGTTGGAAGGAATGCTAAAAACCGGAGGAAGCCATGAGTGATAATCAGGGAAATATTGTTATCTATCAAACCGGAGACGGGAACACCCGTATTGAAGTGAAGATGGAACACGATACATTATGGCTGTCGCAAGCGCAAATAGCAACATTGTTTGCCGTTGATAGAACTGTCGTAACCAAGCATTTGGGCAATATTTTTGAAGAGGGGGAATTAGATAAAGATTCAGTATGTGCAAAATTTGCACATACTGCCGAAGACGGGAAAACGTATCAAACACAGTTCTATAATTTAGACGCCGTTATTTCAGTCGGTTATCGCATTAAGTCGGCTATCGCTACTCACTTTCGCCGTTGGGCGACAGAGCGTCTGAAAGAGTATATTATAAAAGGATTTACGATGGACGATGAACGCCTGAAGCAATTGGGTGAATGATACTTTGACATTATCTCCTCTGTACGTTCAGTCTTTTGATAAAGAAGGAGTGATGGAGGATATAAGAAAGCCTTCGGATAGCGCAGAAGTTATATTTTATGTAAAAGGTTATAGTCTGAAATTGTTGGATGATTTAGTCAAACGGCAAAGATTTCCCTTTGCTCTAAAATATAAGCGACAAAAACAAATGGGATTCCCTCCCCGCAAATGGGAGTTTGAAAGATATTATTAAATGAAAAAATAAGAACAGAGTGTTTGGACAGGATTATTTATTTTATAGAATGTACCGCTGGCATAAAAAGAGCAACTGGACGTGTATTCCGGAATCCTATGCCTTTGGTTTTATTTCTGGAATACATATTGCATTTATATTGGCGTTCTCACTTTTTATTAGCGGATTTATTGGCGTTTTATTTTTCGACGACGCAGATGTATTCACTATTTTTAAATGTATTTTTTGGGGATGGGGAATTGTAGATTTTGTATGGACGTGGAGAAGATATGATGATAAGAGACTGGTCGTTTTGGAGAAAAAATACAGAAAAGACTGGCGAAATAAAGTAATTGGTAACTGGATGATTTTACTGACTTTTCCATTATCTTTTCCGGTTGCTTTTTTTCTGGCTCAAATTTTATTAGGAGGAAAGCCATATCATATAGTTGGATACGAGATTCCCGGATTGCTTGGATGGTTGATGACAATCTTTCATTCATGAAAATTAGAACAGTCGGGCAGAAATAAAGGAGCGCCTGTAAAACCTTGTGTTTAGCAAATTTCCATGTAAAATAAATACAGCCTCCCAGACCGCAGGTCTGAATATTAATATCCCCCAATCGCTACGCTTCATGGGGGGGTATCGATATTCAGACCTGCGGTCGGGGGTTATAACGCCTCCTGACTCTCTCGGCAAGAGCGCCATATTATAGTTGAGAATAGGGCAGCGGCGTCAGGATACGGTTTGTATTATTGGTAGCCGTATGGGCATATTCGGGGAGATCTTTGATGGCATTCCAGTCCGGATGACTGCCAAAGGCTTTCCATGAAGCATCGTGCGCGGCTTTGTCTTTATACCAGGTAAGATACATAAGGGCAGGCATGTGCGGGCCTGCCAGCACGTCGCCATAACATACGGGATGAACGCCCACTTTGTCGAAAATAGCCATTTCAGCCTCGTTAAACATCTTTACTTTACGCTGGTTGGCCTCTTCGTTAGGGCTCCGGTAATGGCGAAGATGAAACAGGGTTCGGTCTTTATCCGGCGTCTTTAACTGAGGTATCTTATCAAACGCCTCGCAAAGGTACGATTCAAACTCTTTGTATACAGGGCTAACGGCCGTCTGGTCATAAAACGGCTGCGCCGCTTTCCTGAAAACAGTATCGTCCCAAATCTCCTTTTTCACGTTATGGAAAGCGGTCATATTGGGATATACAAAGAGGTAAAAACGCTGCGACAAGTCTTTTTCTTCATACAGTTTAAAAGCCCCTGCCCTGATACCTTTCCGGCTATACGCCGGAATAAGCGTTTCTTTATAGAAAGAATCGAGTTCGGTAGCGTCGGAAGTAAGCGTATAAATACGCCATTCGTAGATTTCTTTTTCGTTGACCGTACAGGCCGGTACGGAAGCAATGCCTTTAACTATGGGAGCCGTAGCCAATAACCCGGCTGTTTTCATGAAGCGTCTTCTTTTCATTATTTTCATGGATTAGTTAGATAAATGTAAAACACGTCAAAGATAAAAATATCAGCGTAATTTTCGTATTTTTGGACAAATTTTAAGCAAGCGACGATGAAAAAGTTTATTTTTCTTATATATTTCTGTTTATTAGCGCTATCTGCTACCGCTCAGACAGAAACCAACCTCTTCCGGGCAGTTGATAAAAGCCAGATGAACCAGTGGGTTGATTCGGTTTTCGATACGATGAGTTTAGACGAGCGTATCGGCCAATTATTTATGGTGATTGCCAATCCGGCTGCCGATACCAGGAATATGCAAAAACTGACGCGTTACATCAACGAAATAAAAGTGGGCGGAATACTCTTTGCAAAAGGCGATCCACAGACGCAGGCCGAAGTAACCAACCGCCTTCAGAAAGCGTCTCGCGTACCTTTGTTCATTGCCCTCGACGGCGAGTGGGGATTGTCGATGCGTTTGAGCGGAACCACCCGTTTCCCCCGTAATATGACGCTGGGCGCGATAGAGAACGATACGCTCATCGAAGCGTACGGGAAAGAAACAGGCAGGCAGTGTAAGGAAATGGGGATACAAATCAATTTTGCGCCGGCTTTGGATGTGAACAGCAATATGGCCAACCCTGTAATTGGGAACCGCGCCTTTGGCGAAGACCCCGACCTGGTTGCCGATAAAGGACGGGCTTACTCCAAAGGGCTGGAGAGCGCGGGTATTATTCCGGTAGCGAAACATTTTCCCGGACATGGCGATACTGCGGACGATTCGCATCATACGCTTCCCGTTATTCATCATAACCGGGCGCGGCTGGATAGCGTGGAGTTGCTTCCGTTTAAAAAATATATATCCGATGGATATGCCGGAATCATGACGTCGCATCTGTACGTGCCTGCTTTGGATAATACAAAGGATAGGCCGGCAACCTTTTCCAAACCCATTGTCACGGATTTATTACAGAAGGAATTTGGTTTTCAGGGATTATTGTTTACCGATGCGCTGGCCATGAAAGGGGCGTCGGTTAAGGAGGACGAAAACATATCCGTCAAAGCGCTGCAGGCGGGAAACGATATCCTGGTGTCGTCGGCTACTCCCATAACCGATTTTGAGGCTGTTAAAGAGGCGCTTAAAAAAGGCGCGTTGAATGTAAAGGATATCGAACAGCGCGTACTCAAAATCTTGCAGTATAAATACATCGCCGGGCTGGCCGATTATAAGCCTGTACAAACAAAAGGCTTGTTAGACCGTATCAATACGCCTCATGCCGCCTGGCTGGCCGCCAAACTTAACGAAGAGGGGATAACCTTAGTGAAAAACGCATCCGGTTATATTCCGCTCAAGGAACTCGACAAAAAGAAAATAGCCGTTATCTCTCTTGGCGATTCGGAAGGCAACGAATTTCAGAAAACGCTCAACCGCTACGACGCCGTTTCCTTCTTCAGTCTGGGACGAAACGCCAAAGACGCCGAGCAAAAGAAAATATATGCCCGGCTTGAAACGTTCGATTTAATTATTTGCGGTATCCACACGGTACGTATTCCCGAATCGGAATTACTCCGGAAGTTGACGGAGAAGAAAGACGTTATTCTTACATTCTTCACCCAACCTTATTTCTCTAAAGATTACAAAAAGTCTGTCGACAAGGCAAAAGCGGTTATTATGGCTTACGAAACCTCGCCGCCGGCGCAGAAATATGCGGCGCAACTGATCTTTGGAGGCATTGCGGCCAAAGGGAAACTCCCCATTTCCATCCCCTCCCTGTATTTTGCCGGAACAGGGATTTTTACCGCGAAGACGCGCCTGGGGTATCATGAGCCTGAAGAGACGGGAGCCAGCCAGGTTCGCCTGCAGGCGATTGACGCGATCGTAAAAGAAGGACTCGACGCTAAAGCGTTTCCCGGATGCCAGGTGCTGGTAGCCCAAAATGGCCTGGTTATTTACGATAAATCTTTTGGGTATTACGATTACGACAAGAAACAAAAGGTGAATGAAAATTCCGTTTACGATTTGGCGTCTGTTTCAAAGGCGGCCGGCACGCTGCTTGCCGTCATGAAGTCGTACGACGAGAAAAATTTTGCCCTCAACAACAAAATATCCGAATATATACCCGAACTTAAAGACTCTGATAAAAAAGATATCCTGATAAAGGATTTGCTGTATCACCAGTCCGGCGTAGTCCCTGCGATTCTTTTTTATATGAGCGCCATCGATAAGAACAGCTATCGGGGAAGCCTCTACAGCTCGTCTAAAGACGCCGTTCACCCGGTTCGTTTGGATGGAAATACGTATGTAAGGAATGATTTTAAATACCTTCCCCACCTGGTTTCCGATACGGCAAAGCAAGGTTTCCATACCGAGGTGGCAAGCGGTTTTTATTTACACGATTCGTTCCGGGATACGGTTATACATGCCATCAAAACCTCCAAACTCGGGCCGAAAGGAAAGTACCGTTATAGCTGCATCAACTTTATCATGCTGCAAAAAATGGTGGAAGCCCAGATGAAAGCGCCGCTCGATCAGATTTTGCGCGCTGATTTTTACAACCGCTTGGGCGCTGCCAGCGCTACGTATAACCCTTTAAAAACAATCGATACCGCCCGGATTGTCCCTACGGAAGACGACTTGTTTGTCCGCCGCCAGACGCTGCGGGGATACGTACACGACGAGGCTGCCGCATTTCAGGGAGGCGTTTCCGGTAATGCCGGCTTATTTTCCAGCGCCAACGATTTAGCCAAGGTATTACAACTCTTCCTCAACCAGGGAGCGTATGGCGGCGAACGTTATCTTTCTTCCGAAACCAGCCGGCTGTTTACGCAGAGCAAAAGTCCCGCCTCGCGCAGGGGATTGGGCTTTGACAAACCGGCCGCGGGAACGCCCAAACTTTCACCCTGCGGAGCGCTGGCGCCGGCGTCGGTGTACGGACATACCGGATATACGGGAACTTGTTTCTGGGTAGACCCCGACAACCGGCTTATCTACATTTTTCTTTGTAACCGCGTTACCCCTTCGCGCGACAATAACAAGCTCAGCTCCTTAGATATCCGTACCAGAATACAGGATGCAATATACAAGGCCATCGACAGGAAAACTCAAAAAGATTTATAATTTTGTACCTCCTTCGGATTTTGAAGAATGAAACAGATTTACTTTACTAAAAACTAACGATATGTTATTCGGACACGGCGATGATTTTTACAGTACGCAACAGCAAGTAACCAGCAACTTCAGTTCCAATGTCTGGCATGGCGCTAACTTGGAAAAGCTGATTGCTCATCTTAACACCCAGTTTGACAAGATAAGCCGTTATCCCGAATCCGATGCGGGGAGTTTGAAGCGGCTACTTGCCCGCCGGTACGAAATAGCGGAAGAAAATGTAGTGGTAACCAATGGCTCCGTAACCGCCCTCTACCTGTTGGCGCAGGTATGGCGTGAAAAAAAGTCGACAATCTTAACCCCTGCGTTTTCCGAATACGAAGACGCCTGCCGCCTTCACAAACACCCAATCACATTTGTCCCCAATTCCGAAGATATTTCGGAACTGAACCTTGAAGGACAGGATTATTGCTGGATATGCAACCCCAATAACCCCGACGGCAGGCTGTTCAGCCGCACGGAGCTGCTGGCTTTGATTGCCGCCAACAGGCAAACAACCTTTGTTATCGACCAGTCTTATGCCGCTTTCACTACGGCCGATGTGCTGAAACCTTCCGATTTGAAGTCTAACAAAAACCTGGCGCTGGTACATTCCATATCAAAAGCATACAACGTACCGGGCTTGCGCATGGGATATATCATGGCGCCTGCCGCCATTACAAAAGCGGTAAACAACTATCTTATCCCCTGGTCGGTCAATGCGCTGGCCATAGAAGCCAGTAAGTACATATTAATACATCCGGCGCAATTTACGCTGCCCATTCGCAAATGGCAACGCGAAACGGCCGAGCTGATTTATCAACTAAACAAACTGGACGAACTGGAGGTTATCCCCAGCGCCACTACCTTCTTTTTAGTAAGATTAAAAAAAGGAACGGCCGCCGAACTGAAAGAGTATTTACTTACAAACCACGGTATTCTTATTCGCAACGCCTCTAATTTCCATAGCCTCGACGAAACGTATATCCGCCTCTGCACGCAAACTCCCGCGGAAAATCAACTGCTGATAGACGCAATTAAAGAGTGGATGAAGAAAGAAGGGGGAAAATTTACTGAAAAATAGCGCCCGCCGGCGGATAATTATTTACAAACGGTTGACTCGCAGGCGTAATACTTACTATCTCATGAACAATGTATTTGGAATACCCTCTCCACGGCAACACGCCGAAATATTCTTTATACCGAAGCTCAACCGTTTGTCCGCCCACGCGCATCAGCGAGTCGGCTATCTGCGGATTGGTTATTGAAAAGTTAAACTCATTGGATTGTATCGCTCCGGGCTTATTACTCTGAAAACCGCTCTGTATCAATTTTCCTTCATACGTTTTAAAAAGAAAACCTTTGTATACTACATAATTAAGCTGCCCGGTTTTTACGCCCTCCCCAAAAGGATAATAATAACGCAGCGCAACAAACACGATTAAACCCAATACGGCTACGGCAAGCGTAATGTGGCAGAATTTCCTGAATCCGCTTTTTATCGAAGGCTTTATTGTGAAAGACATAACTGTTTTTTTTTAATTATTATTTGGCAAAGATACTCTTTTTAAATAAAAAATTCACGGTTAGGAGGCGTCTGGAAATAAATTTGTATAATTTATTTCCAGACGCCTCCTAACAACTTCTACTTTACCACATTCATTCTTATTTGTCAAAAGTCAGAAGCCTCGTTCATGGA
>JAIRYL010000199.1 GCA_031267775.1 Tannerellaceae bacterium | reverse complement strand
CATTAAATCGTCGGTTGTCCGGTATGTTGCGAAGGTTTTCCCCGTTTTACTGAAATATTCTCCGCATAAATAGACTTTATCAAATTTCCCGGCCCTTATTTCTTCTATAACCGCCTCGTGTAAATGTTCGCTTGCCGCTCCCAATTCTTTCATATCGCCCAATATAAGGGCTTTGGGCGATACGTTCATAGCGGCAAAGTGCCGTATCGCCGCATTCATTCTGGCGGGATTGGCATTGTAGGCGTCTATAATCAGTTCGTTGGCTTCCGTCTTCTTAAACTGCGAACGATTATTGACAGGTTCGTAAGCGGCAATGGATCGGCTGATACGCTCGGCAGGTATCTTGAAATAGCGCCCTACAGCTACAGCGGCCAACACATTATCCAGATTATACGCCCCTGTCAAACGAGTTTCAACGGTATGAATTTTGCCTTGCTGCTTCCAGTTAAAAGTAAAAAACAGCGTATTGCCAACCACATGCCCCGACGCAAAGGCGTCGTCCGAAGAACCATAGGTAATTTGCTCCATGCCCTTAGCGATGGCTTGCAGCGTTTTATCTTCTTTGCGGATAAAGATTACCCCTTTTGTCCGGCGTATGTAGTCGTATAGCTCTCCTTTTGTTTTTACAATATTCTCAAACGAGCCAAACCCCTCCAGGTGCGCCTGTCCTACGTTTGTAATAATGCCATAATTAGGCTGGGCAATCTCTACCAGTTCTTTAATATCTCCCAAATGGCTGGCTCCCATTTCAACAACAGCCATTTCATGATCGTGCCCAATCCTGAGCAGCGTAAGCGGCACGCCTATTTGATTATTCAGATTTCCTTCCGTATAGAGCAGGTTAAACTTGGTGGAAAGTACGGCGGCAATTAATTCTTTGGTAGTAGTTTTACCATTTGTACCGGTAATAGCCAATATCGGCGTCCCTACTATTTTACGATGGCGATGCGCTAACTGCTGCAGTGTTTTCAAAGCGCTATCAACAAGAATCGTACGTTCGCCTTCATAACAGGCGGAATTATCGATTACCGCATAATCAGCGCCGGCAGCTAAAGCTTTCCCGGCAAATCGATTCCCGTCAAACGTATTCCCTTTCAATGCAAAAAACAAAGAACCCCTCGGGCAATTCCGGCTATCCGTCGTTATTTTCGGATGGCGTAAATAAATCTGGTATAATTCAGAAATAGTCATAAGCTTCTTTCAATAGTGTTTTCCCTGTACAAATGTAACAGATATTATTTAATTCCGTACTTTTGTAATAATTTGTTTTTAAATTAAATACAGGTGAAACAAAAGTCTATTAATATAAAAGGAACATTCGTTTCCATTCAATCCCCCTTAGTGATGGGGATTTTAAATGTAACGCCCGATTCTTTCTATGCCGATAGCCGGAAACAAACGGAGGCGGATATCAATAAACGAATTGAAACAATCCTGCATGAAGGAGGGCAAATTATAGATATCGGAGGATATTCGTCGCGTCCCGGCGCCGATAAAGTTTCTCCCCAGGAAGAAACCCTGCGGCTTACGTTTGCCCTTAAAATAATAAACAGGCATTACCCGGACGCCATCGTTTCGGTAGATACGTTCCGCGCAGACGTTGCCCGCCGTTGCGTAGAAGAATTTGGGGCGGCGATAATCAACGATATTGCCGCCGGAGAACTGGACGCCGACATGTTTCAAACGGTAGCCGACCTGCAAGTTCCTTATATCATGATGCACATGCGGGGAACGCCGCAAACCATGCAGCAGTTTACCTGCTACGACGACTTGATTGTAGACGTCAGGAAATACTTCGCGGATAAAGTTTACCTGCTTGAACAAATGGGCGTTAACGATATCGTCCTCGACCCCGGTTTTGGTTTCAGCAAAACGGTAGATCAGAATTATACCTTGATGCATCGCCTGAAAGATTTCAGTATCTTCGACCTTCCCATATTAGCGGGCATTTCCCGTAAGGCCATGATTTATACATACCTGAATATAACCTCTTCCGAAAGCCTTAACGGCACAAGCGTTTTACATACGCTCGCATTGCTCAACGGCGCAGATATTCTCCGGGTACATGACGTGAAAGAAGCGGTAGAGGTAGTGAAAATAGTATCCAAATACAATAATGCCTGGTAAATATGTGGATGCACATTGGAATAAAAGACGTTATAGATATACTCCTGGTAGCTTTCTTCCTGTACTATACGTATAAACTGATGAAGAGTTCGGGCACCATCACTCTTTTCAGCGGTATTATTTCTTTTATTGCCGTGTGGATACTGGTATCGCAGGTATTAGAAATGCGCCTGATGGGGGCTATACTGGATAAATTAATCAGCGTAGGCGTTATTGTATTGGTTATCTTGTTTCAAGACGAAATCCGGCGTTTCTTGTTAGCCTTAGGTTCTCACCACAGATGGAAGTTTCTCACCAAATTGTTTACCCGAAAAAACGCGGAAGACGAGAAGGAAGAAAAATATGTAGCTTCGGTCGTATTGGCCTGTATGAATATGGCCCGTAAAAAAACGGGCGCGCTGATCGTTATCCGGCAAGACATGGATTTGTCTGTTTACGAACATACCGGCGAGATGTTCAACGCCGATGTAAACGCCCGCTTGATAGAGAATATATTTTTCAAAAACAGCCCCTTGCACGACGGCGCCATGATTATTGCCGGCAGCAGAATTAAAGCGGCAGGCTGCATCTTGCCGGTTGCCCGAAACGCAATTATTCCGAAGGAACTCGGATTAAGGCATCGTTCCGGTTTGGGGATGTCAATGGAAACAGACGCCTTGGTTATCATTGTTTCGGAAGAAAGAGGAAAAATATCGGTAGCCCATAAAGGAAAACTGAATCAAGACATAACGGCGGAGGAATTGCGACAAATACTTTCCGGGGAAGAATAAGGAGACGCCTCCTAAGTTGCTTGCCTCTGTTAAATCTTCTAAAACCGACACGCCGGTTTGTAAATTCCTTGCGTATTTTGCAAAGTCGATATGGCATTTTGATTACTTTTGCAACCAAATCGCCCGGATAACTATTAAATAATATAAAAATCTTCCGAAATGGACTTGTTGCAAGAAATCATTGAACGCGCTAAAGCTACCAAACAGCGTATCGTTCTTCCCGAAGGAACAGAAGAACGTACCCTTAGGGCTGCCGACCGCTTATTGGCCGACCAGATAGCGAACATTATTCTAATTGGGAATCCTGATGAAATTAATAAGTCGGCCGCCGAATATGGATTGAGCCACATGAATAAAGCTACTATTATCGATCCTGTAAATCATCCGAAAAAAGAAAGCTACACAGAGTTACTGCTTTTGTTGCGCCAAAAAAAAGGAATGACGCCTGAAAAAGCTGCCGCCTTAGTAGAAAACCCGTTGTATTTAGCTTGCTTAATGATAAAAGCCGGAGACGCGGACGGCGAAATAGCCGGCGCGCAAAATACGACGGGAGACGTACTTCGCCCGGCATTGCAACTGATTAAAACAACGGCCGGCATGAGTAGCGTATCGGGGGCTTATTTAATGTTTACCCAAAACAAAAATTATGGCGAAAACGGCTTGCTGGTTTTTGCCGACTGTGCGGTAATTCCCAATCCCACAGTTGCCGAATTAGCCGAAATAGCCGTAGCTACCGCTCGTACGACAAGAGCGATTGCACACGTTGAACCAAGGGTTGCCATGCTGAGTTTCTCAACGAAAGGTAGCGCTTCGCACGAGATGATCGACAAGGTAACGGAAGCAACCCGCTTAGCTAAAGCAATGGCGCCGGATGTGAAGATAGACGGCGAATTGCAGGCCGATGCAGCTTTAGTTCCTTCCATTGGCGCTAAAAAAGCGCCGGGAAGCGAAATTGCCGGAAAAGCGAATGTATTGGTATTCCCTACGCTTGAGGCAGGTAATATTGCTTACAAACTGGTGGAACGCTTGGGAAATGCAGACGCCGTCGGCCCGATTCTTCAGGGAATGGCTGCGCCTGTAAACGATTTATCGCGCGGATGCTCGCCGGACGATATCTATAAAATGGTAGCAATTACGGCAAACCAGGCTATCGCCATCAAAGAAAACGAACGTAAACGAACGTAAACCAAAAAAACAGGCATGAAGATATTAGTTTTGAACTGCGGCAGTTCATCTGTAAAATACAAGTTGTTCAACATGGACAACGGCGACGTGATGGCGCAAGGCGGCGTGGAAAAATTAGGGTTGCCGGGATCGTTCCTGAAATTTACGGGGCAGAACGGACAGAAAGTAACGATAGAGCGCGATTTACCGGAGCATGACGCCGCTATCGAGTTTATACTAAGTATCCTGACCGGGAAAGAATACGGATGTATCGAATCGTTAAAAGAAATAGACGCCGTGGGCCACCGGGTGGTACATGGCGCGGAAAAGTTTAGCAGCAGCGTGCTTATTACTTCGGAAGTGATAGGGCAAATGGTAGAATGTATCGATTTAGCGCCGCTGCACAATCCGCCGAACCTGAAAGGGATTCGCGCCATGCAAACATTAATGCCGGACATTCCGCAGGTTGGCGTATTTGATACCGCTTTCCATCAAACAACGCCGGATTATGCCTATATGTATGGTTTACCCTATTCCATGTACGAAAAATACGGCGTCCGCCGGTACGGTTTTCACGGAACCAGCCACCGGTACGTATCAGCCCGCGCCTGTGAAATACTGGGCGTACCTTATGAAAAGCAACGTATCATTACAGCCCATATCGGAAACGGAGGCTCCATCGCAGCCATCCAAAACGGAAAATCGGTAGATACGTCTATGGGCTTAACGCCGGTAGAAGGATTACTGATGGGTACCCGTTGCGGAGATATAGACGCAGGCGCTCTTGCTTATATAATGGACAAGGAAAACCTGGACGCCAAAGGAATATCCGACCTGATAAACAAAAAAAGCGGCGTATGGGGACTTTCCGGCGTTTCGTCGGACATGCGCGAACTGGAAGCGGCTGTAGCCGAAGGCGACAAACGCGCCATCTTAGCCCTAAAGGTTTATAACTACCGCATTAAAAAGTATATCGGCGCATACGCCGCTGCATTAGGCGGAGTCGATATCCTTGTGTTTACAGGAGGCGTAGGCGAAAATCAATGGAGTACCCGCAAAGCCGTATGCGACGGTATGGAATATATGGGTATGAAATTAGATCCGGAAAAAAACGATGGCATGCGCGGAAAAGAAATGGTTATCAGTACCATGGACAGCCAAGTGACGATTATGGTAGTTCCTACCGATGAAGAATATATGATTGCTTCGGATACAATGGAAATATTGAATAACGTATGATTAAGGAGGCGGAAAACAGGCCGATAAATGTATGATTTATTTCCAGACGCCTCCTAATTACCGGTTAAGCCGCCCCCGACGCGGGACGGCTTTTTTTCTTTATCTTTAGTTAGCTATCAAAAGGTAATAATTCTTTTTCCCCCGCTGCACCAATAAATAGGTATCATTTAGCAAACAGGAACTGTCGATAAGCATATCCGGTTCCGTCAGTTTTTCTTTATTCAGGCTTACGCCCCCGCTCTGTACCAGCTTACGCATTTCTCCTTTTGAAGGGAATATGGCGGCCTTTTCGGTACATAAGTCGATGGCCTTCATACCTGCGGATAATTCATTTTTAGATATCTCAAACCGGGGAACTCCCTCAAACACGGACAGCAATGTTTCTTCATCCAGCTTTTTCAACGTTTCGGACGTCGACGCACCAAATAAAATATGGGATGCTTCAACGGCCAGTTCATAATCTTCAAGCGAGTGAACCATTACCGTAATTTCTTTTGCCAAACGCTTTTGCAACGAACGAAGGTGTGGAGCCGCCGCCTGTTCTTCTTCCAGGTTGGAAATTTCTTCTTTGCTCAACGCCGTAAATATTTTGATGTATTTGGCGGCGTCCTCGTCGCTTACGTTCATCCAGAACTGATAGAATTTATAAGGCGACGTATAACGCCGGTCAAGCCAAACATTCCCCGATTCGGTTTTGCCAAATTTAGAGCCGTCGGCCTTTGTAATAAGCGGACAAACAAGAGCAAACGCTTCTCCGCCCGTTTTACGGCGAATCAGTTCGGTTCCGGTAGTAATATTCCCCCATTGGTCGGATCCGCCCATTTGTATGCGGCAGCCTTCCGTCTCGTACAGGTGCAGGTAATCGTACCCCTGCAACAATTGATAAGAAAATTCCGTAAAAGATAATCCTGCGCTCGACTCGGCGCTTAAACGCTTTTTCACCGAATCTTTTGCCATCATGTAATTTACGGTAAGATGTTTACCAATGTCGCGAATAAAATCGAGGAACGAATAATTTTTCATCCAGTCGTAGTTGTTTACAAGCTTTGCCGCATTCGGGGCGTCCGAATCAAAGTCGAGAAACTTAGCTAACTGTTTCCTGAGTCCTTCCTGATTCCGGCGAAGCGTTTCCTCATCCAGCAAATTACGTTC